>NZ_JBLRVY010000040.1:0-105040 GCF_048159485.1 Streptomyces sp. 4F14 | reverse complement strand
CCCCCGGCTCCCCCCCCCCCGCTGGGGTGCCCCGGCGAAAGCCGGGCGGGGGGGTAGTTTCCACCCGGGGGGGCCCCCCCGGCGGGGGCCGGGGGGGCCCCCCGCCCACTTCTGATGGACAATCATGGCATGGCGGAAATCATCCAGAAGGACGGCACCTGGGTCTTCGACGGCGACCGGCTGCGGCTGACGCCCGGCCATGACAAGAACGTGAGCCTGCTCCGCAAGGAACTGGGTGAACTCACCGTCCCCCTGGAGGCGTTGGCCGGTGTCTCCTTCGAACAGGGCAAGAAGAACGGCCGGTTGAGACTGCGTCTGCGCGACGGCGCCGACCCCCTGCTGCTGGCCGCGGCGGGCCGGCTCGCCGAACCCCACGACCCCTATCAACTCGTCGTCGAGTCCGACCGGTACGGCGTCGCCGAGTACCTGGTGGACGAGGTCCGCAACGCGCTGCTCCTGGAGCAGGTGCCGGGCACCCCGGTGGACGCCTTCCTGCTGCCGGGTCCCGCCGTACCGCTCTCGGTGTCCGCCGGGGACGGCAGCGCGAGCTTCGACGGGGACGTCGTACGGCTGGAGTGGAACTGGAAGACCGAGGACGCCAAGTCGGCTTCCGGGACACGGCAGTTGGCGATCGGTGACGTCCTCGGCGTGGAGTGGCAGCCGGCCGCCGGGCTGGAGAACGGGTATCTGCGCTTCACGGTCCGGGGCGCCGCCACGAAGGCGCCGCCGAAGTACGACCCCAACGCCGTCGAGCTGTGGGGGTTCAAGAAGGACCCGCTGATGGCGCTGGTCGCGGCGGCGGTCCAGGCGCGGCTGCCGCATCCGGCGGCGGGGCCGGTTGCCGCGCCTGCCCCTGACGCACCATCAACTCCCTCTCGGCCCAGTGGTGATGACCACGACGCGCTGCTGCGGCGGCTTCGGGAGCTGGGCGAGCTGCACCGGGACGGCGTGTTGACGGAGGAGGAGTTCACCATGGCCAAGCAGGCGATTCTCAAACGACTCTGACGTCCCGTCATGCCGTAGAAGAACCGCCTGCCGCTCAACTCACCTGTGCGCCCCGCCTTCTGGGCACACAGCTCACTTCGCGCGACGCGCCACCGTGAAGTGGTCGACCTGCTCGCCGGTCTCGGCGATCCCGCGCACGGTCAGCGTCGCCGTACGGCCCTTCGCGGCCGGGGTGACATCGACGCGCAGGAACGAGTAGTCGAGGTAGCGCACGCGCGACCAGGTGACCGTCTCGTCGACCTTGCCGTCCTTGGTGTTGATGAAGGAGGCGACGGAGTCGACCTCGTTCTCGTGGCCCTCGTAGGACAGCGGCGCGGTGAACGCGTACAGGCTGCGGCCGGCCGCGCCCGCGGTGACGTAGACGACGCCGTCGGTCTCGGGGTAGGCCGTACCGCCGATCGGGAGCTTCTTGGTGACCGCGCCCTTCTTGATGACGTCGGTGCGCTCGTACTGGTGGTTGTGGCCGTTGATGACCAGGTCCACGGTGTACTTCTCGAACAGCGGCACCCACTCCTGCCGGACCCCGCCCTCGGAGGCGTGCGCGGTGGAGGTGCAGTAGGCGCAGTGGTGGAAGAAGACGACGACGAAGTCGATGTCCTTCGAGGCGCGGTACTTCTTCAGCTGCGCCTCCAGCCATTTGGTCTGAGTCCCGCCGGAGATACCGAGGTTGGCCGGGATCTCGAACGAGATGTCGTTGGCGTCGAGGGAGATGATCGCCGTGTTGCCGTAGGTGAAGGTGTAGACGCCCGGCAGGTTCTTCTTGTCGGGGCCGTTGTCGGGGAGGTTCCAGCGGGCCTCCTCGCCGCCGTAACCGTTGGGCGAGTACCAGGCTTCCATGTCGTGGTTGCCGTAGGCCGGCATCCACGGAACGGACTTGGCGACCGACTCGGTCTGCGCGAGGAACTGGTCCCACACGCGCGAGTCGAAGCCGGTGTCGGCGCTCTTGCCGGCGCCGGTCGGGTCGGCGTACGCGATGTCGCCGGCGTGCAGGTGGAAGGCCGGATTCTGGCCCAGGAGAAGGGAGTTGTTGGCGAGGCCGTGGTAGCTGACGCCCTCGTCGCCGAACGCGGTGAAGGTGAACGGCGCCTTGTGGGCGGGGGCGGTGGTGAACGTGCCCAGGGTGCCCAGGAGATGGGGCGCGGCCGGGTCGAAGCCGGCGTGGCCGACGCCGTAGTAGTACGTCTTGCCGGGGCGCAGGTGGGTCAGCTTGGCGTGCAGGTAGTACTGGGTGTGGTCGCCGCTGGCGCCGACGCCGGCCGGGGTGTACAGCGTGCGGACCTCGGCGTCGATCTTGCGGGAGAGGTCCCAGGGGTGGGCGCCGATGCGGATGTACGGCTTCTTGACGGCGACCGGGACCTGCCAGGAGACGGTGATCTCGGTGCGGGGGTCGTTGCCGTAGGCGAGGTGGCGGCCGAAGGGGGCGACGAGCGAGCCGTCGACCTTCTCCGTAGCTCCCTGGTACGACGGGGTGCGGGGTGCGGCCTGGGCGGTGGCGCCCGGCACGAAGACGCCGCCGGCGACGGCGCCGAGGGTCACGGCGCCGCCTCTCATCATCGACCGGCGGGAGAACTTGGCGCGCAGGTACTCGTGCTGCTCCGCCATCGTCATGCGGGCGGCGAGCTGCTCGGGTACGCCCATGCGAGGAGTGTCCATGAGGTCTGAAATTCGTCCTTCTGAGCGACGGGCCGCAAGACACCGGATGGATGAATCCCGAACAAGGGCTCATGAGACCTTCAACGTTCGCCTATGAATCACCCATCAAGGCGTGCCCGAAATCGGGCAGGTTTCTTGCGAAAGGCGCTTCCTTACCCCAGGATCTACCGGGTGCACGACGAACTCGTTGATCATCTGACGCGGTCCACCCCCCTGAGCCGGGGCGAGGCGCTGCGGGTGATCCAGGACGTGCTCGCCTACTTCGACGAGACGACGGGGGACTACGTCCGTCGCCGCCACCGCGAGCTCCAGGCGCAGGGCCTGGTGAACGCGGAGATCTTCGAGCGGATCGAGGCGGACCTGAAGTACAGGGCGGTCGCGCCGCCGGAGCTCTCCCTCCGGCAGTTGCGCCGCATCATCTACGGCTGAGGAATACCTGTATATGTGCGGAATTGTCGGATACATCGGCAAGCGTGATGTGGCCCCTCTCCTCCTGGAGGGCCTCCAGCGGCTGGAGTACCGGGGGTACGACTCGGCGGGCATCGTCGTCTCCTCCCCGAAGTCGGCCGGTCTGAAGGTCGTCAAGGCCAAGGGCCGCGTCCGTGACCTGGAGGCCAAGGTCCCGGCGCGCTTCAAGGGCACCACCGGCATCGCGCACACCCGCTGGGCCACCCACGGCGCCCCCTCCGACGTGAACGCGCACCCGCACCTCTCGGCCGACCTGAGCGTCGCCGTCGTCCACAACGGCATCATCGACAACGCCTCCGACCTGCGGCGCAAACTGGAGGCGGACGGCGTCGAGTTCCTCTCCGAGACCGACACCGAGGTCCTCACCCACCTGATCGCCCGCTCGCAGGCCGAGAAGCTGGAGGACAAGGTCCGCGACGCCCTGCGCCTGGTCGAGGGCACGTACGGCATCGCCGTCATGCACGCCGACTTCCCCGACCGCATCGTCGTCGCCCGCAACGGCTCCCCGGTCGTCCTCGGCATCGGCGAGAAGGAGATGTTCGTCGCCTCGGACATCGCCGCGCTGGTCGCGCATACCCGTCAGGTGGTAACGCTGGACGACGGCGAGATGGCCACCCTGAAGGCGGACGACTTCCGTACGTACACCACGGAGGGGACCCGTACTACTTCAGAGCCGACGACCGTCGAGTGGGAGGCCGCCTCCTACGACATGGGCGGCCACGACACCTACATGCACAAGGAGATCCACGAGCAGGCCGAGGCCGTCGACCGCGTCCTGCGCGGCCGGATCGACGACCGCTTCTCCACCGTCCACCTCGGCGGCCTCAACCTCGACGCGCGCGAGGCCCGGCAGATCCGGCGCGTGAAGATCCTCGGCTGCGGCACCTCGTACCACGCGGGCATGATCGGCGCCCAGATGATCGAGGAGCTGGCCCGCATCCCCGCCGACGCCGAGCCGGCTTCCGAGTTCCGCTACCGCAACGCGGTCGTCGACCCCGACACCCTGTACATCGCCGTCTCCCAGTCCGGCGAGACGTACGACGTCCTCGCGGCCGTCCAGGAGCTGAAGCGCAAGGGCGCGCGCGTCCTCGGCGTCGTCAACGTCGTCGGCTCGGCGATCGCCCGCGAGGCCGACGGCGGCATCTACGTGCACGCCGGCCCCGAGGTCTGCGTCGTCTCCACCAAGTGCTTCACGAACACGACGGTGGCGTTCGCGCTGCTGGCCCTGCACCTGGGCCGCACGCGTGACCTGTCGGTGCGCGACGGCAAGCGGATCATCGAGGGGCTGCGCAAACTCCCGGGCCAGATCGCGGAGATCATGGCGAACGAGGCCGAGTACGAGAAGCTGGCGGCCGAGTTGGCGGAGGCCCGCTCGATGCTGTTCATCGGGCGCGTGCGCGGTTACCCCGTCGCCCGGGAGGCGTCCCTCAAGCTCAAGGAGGTCTCCTACATCCACGCCGAGGCGTACCCCGCCTCGGAGTTGAAGCACGGGCCCCTCGCGCTCATCGAGCCCGCCCTCCCGACGGTCGCCATCGTCCCCGACGACGACCTGCTGGAGAAGAACCGCGCCGCCCTGGAGGAGATCAAGGCCCGCAGCGGCCGGATCGTCGCCGTCGCCCACCGCGACCAGGAGAAGGCCGACCGCACGATCGTCGTCCCGAAGAACGAGGACGAGCTGGACCCGATCCTGATGGGCATCCCGCTCCAACTCCTCGCGTACTACACGGCGAAGGCCCTGGGCAGGGACATCGACAAGCCGCGCAACCTGGCGAAGTCGGTGACGGTCGAGTAGAGATTTTTTCGCCCCCGACCGCCGAAGCGATAATTGAGGAACCCCCGCGGCGAGCAACCAGGTCCGCGAGAGCGGCGCCGGTTTAGGCGCAAAGGCAGGAACGGGTCCCCGGTGATGCCACCTTCACCGGGGACCCGTTCATAGGTGCCGGGGACGCCCAACTCCCCGGCTGCGGCTGCCTTTTAGCCGGTGGCCGTCACCCCCCGGCCGGCAGCGCGTCCACGTCGGGGCAGGGCGGTGGGCCAGTGGGCCAACGCAGCTGTCGCGGCGTACCAGGCGACCGCGCCCGCCGCTACGGCGAACCAACCGCCCACCTTCGCAAGGGAGTCGGGGCCCCACAGCCGCGCTACGGCCATCAGGACCAGCGCGACGAGGAACAACCCGTAGGTCCCCTGGGTGAGTTGGTCCCCGCCGGAGACCGTGAGGGACAGGGCGATGAGCGCGAACAGCAGCAGGAACAACCCGGCCGCGTTGTCGGAGACCTGGTTGCCGGCGGACACGGCCCAGGTGAACCAGAACGCCCCGACGGCCACGAACCCGGTCCCGTTCAGGGTGTCGTGGTCCCGGAAGGCGAAGAGTCCGGCGACGAAGAGGGTGACGCCGCCGACGTAGTGGGCGACGGAGACGGCGTCGGCCGCCGAGACCCCGTCGATGACATCGGCGTACCCGAGCCCGAAGGCCAACAGGGTGACGGCGAGGGCGAGTCGGCCGGCGATCGTGGAGGTGCCTGTGATTCCCGCAGAGACGTCGTTGGCCACGGCGGGGCTCCCTTCAAGCATGTGCAGTTGTGCGGTGTGCGATATATGCCCTTCACAAAGGCACGAACACCTCTACGCGCCGGTAGCTTCATGCCTCCGCACAAGCCTGACCTCAGGAGTCACCCGTCCCTCAAAAGGCTTACGGGTCCTACGGGATGACGACCACGGGCCGCTGCGCGCGCTTCGCGAGCCGCCCCGCGACGGAGCCGAAGATCCGGCCCACGATGCCGTGCGTGGAGCCGACGACGATCGCGTCCGCCTCGTACTCCCGCCCCACCTCTTCGAGTTCGTGGCAGATGTCACCGCCGCGCTCGACGAGGATCCACGGCACCTCCGACAGGTACTCCGCGCAGGCGAGTTCGAGGCCGAGGACCTCGGTGCGGTGGTCGGGGACGTCGACGAAGACCGGGGGCTCGCAGCCCGCCCACACGGTCGTGGGCAGCCGGTTGGCGACGTGGACGATGATCAGACCCGCACGGGAGCGGTGGGCCATGCCGATGGCGTACGCGAGGGCCCGCTCGCTCGACGTGGAGCCGTCGAAGCCGACGACGACGCCGTGCTTGAAGGCGGGATCGCAGGTGGGACGTGCTTCTTCCGCCGCCAGGGGCTCGGCCGCCGTAGGGTCGGCGACGGGCCGCTTGCGGTCTGCGGGTTCGAAGAATTCGTGACCGGCCATGACTGTCTCGGCGTATCGATCCTTGTGATGGGAGGGCGACAGGAGCGGCGGAGCTGTTGTCCGGGAATCATCTTCCCAACCCCATACCCCCAAGGGTACGGCGGCACGCCTCCTCAGCCCATATCCCGCGCCCGTCCGGTGGGGGGTTCCAGGGAGCATGCACGAGGTGGCGCCCGTAACGCAATGGTTGCTGCCCCGTACAGGCGGTTTGCACAGGAATCACTGACGCGGCCCCTACACCCGAGTGACCGACCGGTCGAACAGGCGTTGAACCCGGTGACCGGCCGCCCCCACCGACCGCACCCGGGAGACAGGAAGACCGCCATGCCCGTACCCCGTAGTACCTCCGAGGGACCCCCGGGGTCCGCCGAGGACCGGACGACCGATCTCATCCGTTGGGCGGTCTTCTCCTGTCTCCTCGTACCCGTAGTACTCCTTTGGTACGGCACCTCGCTCGGCGGCACCGCCGGCACCGCGCTGGGGCTGGCCGCCGTGACCGCCGTGTGCCGGGTGCTGCTGCGGCAGTCGGAGCGCTGCGAGGCGCGTGTGCTCGCCGAGGAACGCGCCCCGCACACGCACCACCACAGGCGCCCCCCGCGTGCGGGCGCGGGCGCGCACCGAGGCGGACGTCACACCGGGGGAGGGTCACCGGTCGGTTGACCGGTTTCCGCGCACAACCACATCGCTTTTCAGCCAACTTCCCGTACCTGTGCATCAGGTGCGCCAAACACCCCCTACCCCCCGTTTGACCTGCACGGAAAGGGTCTCAGAGACCCCCCGCACCCTACGCAGATTGGCCACTGCCCCGAGGCGCACTTCCCTACGCGTCGTCCTAGTGCAACGCTTCGTGATCGAATGCTTCACGCCAAGTTGCCATGTCGACAATGCGCCGGGTGGAGAACTGGCCACCGCGGCACGACGCGACACAGTAGATTCGATCTTGACTGTCTACGGCGGGGGACTCGTGCAGGACCGAGGGGAAACGTGCAGGAGCGACACAACCGAGGAGCCGCGACCACCGAGGGGGGCTTAGCAGGATGAGCCACGACTCCACTGCCGCGCCGGAAGCCGCTGCCCGGAAGCTTTCCGGGCGCCGCCGCAAGGAGATCGTCGCGGTGCTGCTGTTCAGCGGCGGCCCCATATTCGAGAGTTCCATACCGCTGTCGGTGTTCGGCATCGACCGCCAGGACGCCGGCGTACCGCGCTACCGCCTGCTGGTGTGCGCCGGCGAGGACGGCCCGCTGCGGACCACGGGGGGCCTGGAACTCACCGCGCCACACGGTCTGGAGGCGATCTCCCGCGCCGGGACGGTCGTCGTACCGGCCTGGCGCTCGATCACCGCGCCACCGCCCGAGGAGGCGCTCGACGCGCTGCGCCGGGCACATGAGGAGGGAGCCCGCATCGTCGGGCTCTGCACGGGCGCCTTCGTCCTCGCGGCCGCCGGGCTGCTGGACGGCCGTCCGGCGACCACCCACTGGATGTACGCGCCGACCCTGGCGAAGCGTTATCCGTCGGTGCACGTCGATCCGAGAGAGCTGTTCGTCGACGACGGCGACGTCCTCACGTCCGCCGGTACGGCGGCCGGGATCGACCTGTGCCTGCACATCGTGCGCACGGACCACGGCAACGAGGCGGCCGGCGCGCTGGCTCGCCGGCTCGTCGTCCCGCCGCGCCGCTCGGGCGGTCAGGAGCGCTATCTCGACCGGTCTTTACCCGAGGAGATCGGAGCCGACCCGCTCGCCGAGGTCGTCTCCTGGGCGCTGGAACACCTCCACGAACAGTTCGACGTGGAGACGCTCGCCGCCCGCGCGTACATGAGCCGGCGCACGTTCGACCGCCGGTTCCGCTCGCTGACCGGCAGCGCGCCGCTGCAGTGGCTGATCACCCAACGGGTGCTCCAGGCACAGCGGTTGCTGGAGACGTCCGACTACTCGGTGGACGAGGTCGCGGGCCGCTGCGGCTTCCGCTCACCGGTGGCGCTGCGCGGGCACTTCCGCCGCCAGCTCGGCTCCTCGCCGGCCGCGTACCGCGCCGCGTACCGGGCCCGCCGTCCGCAGAGCGAACGCCAGCTGGACAGCGATCCCGCCCCGGCCCCGCTGGGCCCGCCGTCCCCGGGGCTGCACCCCGAGCCGCCGGTCCCGCTCCAGGCCCGCCGTACGGCGTCCGTCGGGTCCCCGGCGGGTGCCGGGCTCTCCCCGGACCACGCGGTCTCCCGCGAACGGGACCGGGATCCGTACGCCACCGCCCGCGCGGCCCTGCCGGGGCAGCGCAGCGGAACGTGAGCCCGGCGGCCGGTCGACCGGTCTGATGCCTGGCCCGGAAGGGGTAGTCCTTCCGGGCCAGGCTTCTGTACGTCTCGGGAGGTACCTCTCAAGGGGTACTACCGGGGAGCTGCCCCAGGTCGGGGTACACCCGATCGGTGGATGTCAGCCTTAGGGTGGACGCATGAACGATCGCATGGTGTGGATCGACTGCGAGATGACCGGCCTCTCGCTGTCCGACGACGCTCTCATCGAGGTTGCCGCCCTCGTCACCGACTCCGAGCTGAACGTGCTCGGCGAGGGGGTCGACATCGTCGTCCGCCCGCCGGACGCGGCGCTGGAGACGATGCCGGAGGTGGTGCGTCAGATGCACACCTCGTCCGGACTGCTCGCCGAGCTCGCGGGCGGTACGACGCTGGCGGACGCCGAGGCGCAGGTCCTCGCGTACATCCGCGAGCACGTGAAGGAGCCCGGCAAGGCGCCGCTGTGCGGCAACTCCGTCGGCACCGACCGCGGCTTCCTCTCCCGGGACATGCCCGCGCTGGAGTCCTACCTCCACTACCGCATCGTCGACGTCTCCTCCGTCAAGGAGCTGGCCCGGCGCTGGTACCCGCGCGCCTACTTCAACAGCCCGGAGAAGAACGGCAACCACCGCGCCCTCGCCGACATCCGCGAATCCATCGCGGAACTCCGCTACTACCGCGACGCGATCTTCGTCCCCCAGCCCGGGCCCGACTCGGACACCGCGAAGTCCATCGCCGCACGGCACGTCCTACCTGCGAGCTAGTCCTCAGGTCCCCTTCGAAGGGGCGCCGCGAAACCCGTGCGCGAGCACCCCTTCGGACCCTGTACACTTTTTCTCGGCCGGTAGGAGAGAAACACTCCGACGCCGGACATGGTGGGTGTAGCTCAGCTGGTAGAGCACCTGGTTGTGGTCCAGGATGCCGCGGGTTCGAGTCCCGTCACTCACCCTGAAGTATTGAGGGCCGATCCGCTCAGGCGGGTCGGCCCTCAGTCGTATGCTCCCCCGCGAGGCTCTGGCCCGGGTCGCGCCCGCCGGACAGGCGGCCGGCTCCGCGTTCGAGGTGGAGGTCGCCCGGCTGCTCGCCGTGGCCGGTGCTCCGGTGAGTGAGCTCGATCACCGGGTCGAACCGCGCGTCCGGGTACGTGACGGGTTCGCCGTCTCGCCCTGGACGTACTACGAGCCCACGGGCGCGGAGATCGCGCCGGACGCCTACGCCGACGTCCTCATCCGGCACCACACCGCCCTGCGCCGGATCACCCTGGACGTGCCCCACGTCACCGAGCGCGCCGCCACGGCGTTGCGGGAGGTGACCCAGGGGTGTCCCGAACTCCCTCACGCCGAACGGGAGTTCCTGGTCGGTGCGCTGCGTGGACTGGGCGCTGTTCTCGGCGTGGCGCTGGCGGCCGGACGACCGGATGCCCGATCGGGAACGCCTGCGGGTGGAGGGGCTGGAGAAGGTGCGAGCGGCTCTCGATCGCTGTGGAACGGCGGGGAGTTGAGCATCAGGCTGCCTGGGCCGAAGCCCTCCGCCACTCCCCCGCCAGCTCCCGTACGTCCGCGAACCGCTCCCCCGGCTCCTCGTGGGTCGCCCGCTCGACCACCGCGAACTGCTCCGCCGTCCCCCGCCATCCGCGCTCGTCCTCGCCCGCGTCCAGCAGGAGGCGTACGGCTCTGCCGAGGACGTACACCGTCGTGCGGGAGTCGATGCGGGCGCCTCGGTGCCATTCCTCGGGGGCCATGAAGCGGCGGGAGCCGGGGAGGCGGGCGGCGGTCAGGCGGAGGGGGGACGGGCGGTACTCGTCGAGGTCGATGAGGTGGAGGGCGGCGCCGTCGAAGTCGTAGAGGAGGGCGCCGTCGTAGAAGTCGACGGGCTGCCAGCCGGCCGACTCCACGGCGAGGTGGGCGTCCAGGAGGGTGTCCAGGGCCCGGTGGACCTCGGGGAGCGGCAACCGGCGGAAGCGGGTGCGGTGTTCGGGGGTGTAGAGGAGGCCGCCGTCCCGCCAGGGCATCACCGCCGCCGGGCCCAGCCGGTGGAGCTGGGGGACTATCGCGGGGTGACGTACGGCTCGGTGGAAGCGCCAGGCCCGGGCCAGGGTGCGGTGGGCCTCGGGGGTCGTGAGGGTCTTCACGAACCAGCGTTCGCCGCTCGGGAGGCGTACCCCGTAGGAGGTACATCCCGAGTCCTGTTCCGGGGCGGTGAAGCGGCGGAAGACCTCGCCGATACCTGAGAGGTAGCTCTCCAGGGGGACGGGGAGATCGTCGAGGTCCAGGAGGGGGTGCGGGGGCATGGCGGGGAGTGTTCCAGGGGCCCGACGGGGTCGTCCAGCGAGAAACTGCCGGGTCACGGCGGGGGTCGTATCGTCGAGGTAGGAGCCGTTCGTGTGGTTGGGAGGCTCGCCATGTCGTACCAGGGATGGACCAGTCCTACGCCGCCACCTGCCGCACCCCGCGGGCGTGCCCGTCGTAGACGCCGGCCCCGGTGGCGGGCGCTCACGTGGGTGATCCTGGGGTTCAACGCACTGATGCTCGTATGGCTCGTCAACGGGATCGACGACGCGTCCGATGAGGGCAAGGACTGCGGGGCCGATGAGCTGTGTCAGAACGCCAACGACCTCGGGACCGCCATCGGCGCCGGGTTCATCCTCTTCATCTGGGTCGCCGGAGCCGTCATCCTCGGCGTCATCTGGCTCGTCACCAACAAGTCCTCCGGCCGACCGGCACGACGCCCGCCGGACTCCCCGCCACCACCCGCGCGCTGGTGAATGAACCCCGCCCTCAGGAAGACGCCCGCACCACCAGCTCCGTAGCCACCACGATCTGCCTCCGCTCCAGCCCCCGCGACACCGCCGGGCGCCGGTCCGCGATCTCGGTCAGGAGGAGGTCCAGCATGTGCCGGCCCATCTCCTCGATCGGCTGGCGGACGCTGGTGAGGGGCGGCTCCATGTGCCGGGCGATGGCGGAGTCGTCGTACCCCACGAGAGCTACGTCGTGAGGGGTACCGCGGCCGGCCTCGCGCAGCGCCTGGCGGGCGCCGGCGGCCATGACGTCGGAGCCGGCGAAGACGGCGTCCAGGAGAGGGGCGCGGGCGAGGAGGCGCTGGGCGGCGCGGTAACCGCTCTCCTCCGTGAAGTCCCCGGCCTCGATGAGCGGCTCCCGGCCCGCGTCCTCCATCGCGTCCCGGTAGCCGTCGACGCGCCGCTGCGCGCCGTACACGTCCGGCAGGCCGGTGATGTGGGCGATGCGTTCGCGGCCCCGCGAGAGCAAATGCTCGACGGCGGAGCGGCCGCCGCCGTAGTTGTCGGAGTCGACGGACGGCAGGGTCTCGGCGGCGGAGCGGGGGCCGCTGATGACGGAGGGGATCTCCAGCTGGGCGAGCAGGTCGGGGAGGGGGTCGTCGGCGTGCACGGAGACGAGCAGGACGCCGTCGACGCGGTGCGCGGCGAGGTACTGCGCGAGGCGTTTGCGCTCCCGGTCGTTGCCCGCGAAGATCAGTAGCAACTGCATCTCGGTGTCGGAGAGTTCGGCGCCGACGCCGCGCAGGATGTCGGAGAAGTACGGCTCGGAGAAGAACCGCGTCTCGGGCTCGGGGACGACGAGCGCTATCGCGTCGGTGCGGTTCGCGGCGAGCGCGCGGGCGGCGGTGTTCGGGACGTACCCCAGCTCCGCGACGGCGGCCTCGACGGCGGCGCGGGTGGCGTCGGAGACCCGGGGGGAGCCGTTGATCACCCGGGAGACGGTGCCCCGGCCGACGCCCGCGCGGGCGGCCACCTCCTCAAGGGTCGGGCGGCCACCGCTGCGGCCCCGCGCTCCGTGGGTTGCCATGGGCCCCGCCTTCCCTCGATCGCTACGCACTGGCCTGGAATCTAACAGCCCTGTCCTGACATGAAACGGCCCGCACCGCACCCTCGCCAGCGGGACCCGCCCGGCCGAAAACCGACGGGTCCCGCTTCCAGTTAACGTCCCGATAACTGAACGCATCTCTCCGCGTCGACTCCCTTGACACCCCCGCCGGAACCGACGACTCTTCAACACATCACTTGTGGGAGCGCTCCCACACTACCTGACACATACACATCCCGCACGTTCCCCACCCGAGCCGCAGCGAGAAAAGTACGGGTCCAACCATGCAAGTTGGCCGGGGGTCGGCACGTCAGGGCAACAGGAGGACGCAATGCGAGCACGTTCCCGAACCTCCCGTCGGGTGGTGGTCCTGGCGGCTGCCGTGTCGTTGGGCGCCGGGCTGCTGGCCGGCTGTGCAGACGACGGCGACAACGCATCCAGCGATCCGTCGGCGTCGTCCGGCGGCGGTGGCGGCAAGGGGCAGACGACGATCACCCTCGGACTCTTCGGCACCCAGGGCTTCAAGGAGGCCGGTCTCTACACCGAGTACGAGAAGCTCCACCCGGACATCAAGATCCAGGAGAACGTGGTCGAGCGGAACGAGAACTACTACCCGGCGCTGCTCAACCACCTCACCACCAACGCCGGTCTGATGGACGTCCAGGCCATCGAGGTCGGCAACATCGCGGAGATCGTCGCGACGCAGGCCGACAAGTTCGAGGACATCGGCAAGGCCGAGGGCGTCGTCAAGAGCAACTGGCTGGACTGGAAGTGGGCGCAGTCCACCACCAAGGACGGCAGGACGATCGCCCTGGGTACGGACGTCGGCCCGACCGGCATCTGCTACCGCAAGGACCTCTTCGCGGCGGCGGGGCTGCCCACCGACCGCGCCCAGGTCGCCCAACTGTGGGCGGGGGACTGGAAGAAGGTCATCAGCGTCGGCGAGCGGTACAAGTCCAAGGCCCCGAGCGGGACTTACTTCATGGACTCGCCCGGCGGACTGTTCAACGCCATCACCGGCAGCCAGAAGGAGAAGTTCTACAACACGTCCGGCGAGGTCGTCTACAAGACCAACCCCGCGGTGCGCGCCGCGTTCGACATCGCCGGAGAGGCCGCCCAGAAGGGCCTGGTCCAGCCGGTGACCCAGTTCCAGACCGGGTGGGACCAGAGCATCGCCAACAACAAGTTCGCGGCGATCACCTGCCCGCCGTGGATGCTCGGCTACCTGAAGGGCAAGTCGAAGCCCGAGGCGGTCGGCAAGTGGGACGTCGCGCAGGCGCCGCAGGCCGGCAACTGGGGCGGCACCTTCCTCGGCGTCCCCAAGACCAGCAAGAACGTCAAGGAGGCCGAGGCGCTGGTGACTTGGCTGACCCAGCCCGCGCAGCTCGCCAAGCTCTTCGCCATCCAGGGCAGCGTCCCGAGCACGCCCGCGGCGTACACGATGCCCCAGGTCATCGCCGGCAAGAACGAGATGACCGGTGACGCCCCGATCGGCCAGATCTTCACCGAGGCCGCCAAGAACATCCCGGTCCAGCCGATCGGCCCGAAGGACCAGATCATCCAGCAGGGCATGACCGACAACGGCGTGTTCCTGGTGACGAAGGGCAAGTCGATCCAGGAGGCATGGGACACCGCCACCAAGACCATCGACAACAACCTGGACAAGTGACCCGCATGGCCAGTCATGACACCGCCGCGCCCCCCGCGAAGGGGGGCGCGGCCCCGGGCCGCCCCGCGCCCGGTGAGCTCTCCGAGGCGGAGAAGAAGCGCCGGGCCCGGCTCTCGCGGCGCTGGCAGCGGGACATCAAGTGGAGCCCGTACACGTTCGTCTCGCCGTTCTTCCTGCTCTTCCTGGCCTTCGGGCTGTTCCCGCTGATCTACACCGGCTGGGCCTCGCTGCACCAGGTGGAGCTGACCGCGCCCACCGACATGAAGTGGGTGGGGCTGCGCAACTACACGCGGATCTTCGACGACGACTTCTTCTGGAACGCGGCGAAGAACACGCTGACGATCGGCATCATCTCGACCGTCCCGCAGCTGCTGATGGCCCTGGGGATCGCGCACATCCTCAACTACCGGCTGCGCGCCTCGACTTTCTACCGTGTGGTGATCCTCGCGCCGTACGCGACGTCGATCGCCGCCGCCTCGCTCGTCTTCGTGCTGCTCTTCGGGCGCGACTACGGGATGATCAACTGGGCCCTGGATCTGGTGGGTTTCGGCCCGGTGGACTGGCAGGGCGACAAGTGGCCCTCGCAGATCGCCGTTTCGACGATCATCATCTGGCGGTGGACCGGCTACAACGCGCTGATCTACCTGGCCGCGATGCAGGCGATCCCCAACGACCTCTACGAATCGGCCGCGTTGGACGGCGCGAGCCGCTGGCAGCAGTTCATCCACGTGACGCTGCCGTCGCTGCGGCCGACGATCCTGTTCACGGTCGTCGTCTCCACGATCGGCGCGAGCCAGGTCTTCGGCGAGCCCCTGCTGTTCGACCCGAACAAGGGAGCGTCGGGCGGCGGGGAGCACCAGTTCCAGACGCTCGGCCTCTATCTGTACGAACAGGGCTGGGTCAACCAGCACTTGGGCCGCGCCTCGGCGATCGCCTGGACGATGTTCCTGATCCTCATCGTGATCGGCATCGTCAACTACGTCATCTCGCGCCGCCTGCGCGCCAGCAGTGGCAGTTAGGAGTACGACGGTGACGACGACGTTGCCCAAACCCGTCCCGGAGGAGACGGCACCCAGGCCGACGCGCCGCCGACTCGCCAAGTCGGGCCGCGCGGGAGGGCAGTTGCACGGCGGCCCGATCGCCTACATCATCCTCGGGCTGTTCACGTTCGGCTCGCTGGCCCCGCTGATCTGGACCGCGATCGCCGCCTCCCGGGACACCAACCGGCTGGCCCAGACGCCGCCCCCGTTCTGGTTCGGCTCGAACCTCTTCAAGAACCTCGACAAGGCGTGGACGGACGCCAACCTGGGCAAGGCGTTCCTCAACACCACGATCGTGGCCGGGACTTCAGCGATCACCATCGTGATCCTGTCGACGATCGCCGGGTTCGCGTTCGCCAAACTCCGCTTCCGGGGGCGGGGCGCGATGATGCTGATCGTCATCGGCACGATGATGGTGCCGCCCCAACTCAGCATCATCCCGCTGTACATGATGGTCGCGAAGCTGGAGTGGACCGACCAGCTCCAGTCCGTGATCCTGCCCTCGCTGGTGAGCGCCTTCGGGGTGTTCTTCATGCGGCAGTACCTGATCCAGGCGCTGCCCGACGAACTCATCGAGGCCGCGCGGGTGGACGGGGCGAGCAGCTGGCGGATCATCTGGCACGTCGTGTTCCCCGCGGCGCGGCCCGCGATGGCCGTGCTCGGCATGCTGACGTTCGTGCAGTCCTGGAACGACTTCCTGTGGCCGTTCCTCGTCCTGAGCCAGACCGGCAACCCCACGGTCCAGGTCGCCCTGGCCGGTCTCGGCCGCGGCTACACCCCCGACCAGTCCCTCATCATGGCCGGCGCCTTCCTCGGCACGGTCCCCCTGCTGATCGTCTTCGCCGTCTTCGGCAAGCAGATCGTGGGCGGGATCATGCAGGGGGCGGTCAAAGGCTGAGCGGGCGCAGGGAGTCGACGGAGTCGGCCGTACCCCGTACCGAACCGGATACGGCCGACTCCCCCGGCTCCCGGGCCTGTTGCCCCCGGCAGGCCCGACTCCTCTTCCCTGTCCCCCACTTCAGTCCCCCAACAGGCTCACCCCCACCATCCCCCCGCCACTCTCCGTCGGTCTCGACGACCACCTATGGGAGCGCTTCCATGTCTGAGCCCATTACACCTGTCACCTTCCCCTCCACCTTCCTCTGGGGCGCCGCCACCTCCGCGTACCAGATCGAGGGGGCGGTACGGGAAGGCGGCCGCACCCCGTCGATCTGGGACACCTTCAGCCACACACCGGGGAAGACCGCCGCCGGTGAGACCGGTGACATCGCTGTCGACCACTACCACCGCTACCGCGACGACGTGGCGCTGATGGCGGACATGGGCCTCACCTCGTACCGCTTCTCCGTCTCCTGGTCGCGGGTGCAGCCCACCGGGCGCGGGCCCGCCGTCCAGGTCGGCCTGGACTTCTACCGGCGGCTCGTGGACGAGCTGCTCGCGGCCGGGATCAAACCGGCGCTCACGCTCTACCACTGGGACCTGCCGCAGGAGCTGGAGGACGCGGGCGGCTGGCCGGCCCGGGACACGGCGCTGCGGTTCGCGGAGTACGCGCAGATCGTCGGCGAGGCGCTCGGCGACCGGGTGGAGCAGTGGATCACCCTCAACGAGCCCTGGTGCAGCGCCTTTCTGGGGTACGGCTCCGGGGTCCACGCGCCCGGGCGCACCGACCAGGCGGCGGCGCTGAAGGCGGCCCACCATCTCAACCTCGGCCACGGGCTTGCCACTTCGGCGCTGCGGTCGGTGATGCCGGCCCGCAACTCGGTGGCGCTCAGCCTCAACTCCCATGTCGTACGGTCCCTTTCGCAGGATCCCGCCGATCTCGCGGCGGCCCGCAAGATCGACGACCTGGCGAACGGGACCTTCCACGGGCCGATCCTGCACGGCGCCTACCCGGAGAGCCTGATCGCGGCGACCTCCTCCGTCACCGACTGGTCCTTCGTGCAGCACGGCGATCTGCGCACCGCGAACCAGCCGCTGGACGCGCTCGGGCTCAACTACTACGCCCCGACGCTGGTCTCGGCGGGCGGGACGCCGACGAAGGCGCGGCGGGCCGACGGGCACGGGGCCAGCGAGCACACGCCCTGGCCGGGCGCCGACGACGTCGCCTTCCACCAGACGCCGGGCGAGCGGACGGAGATGGGCTGGACCATCGACGCGAGCGGGCTGCACGAGCTGATCATGCGCTACACCCGGGAGGCGCCCGGGCTGCCCCTCTACATCACCGAGAACGGCGCGGCGTACGACGACAAGCCCGACCCCGAGGGCCGCGTCCACGACCCCGAGCGGATCTCCTACCTCCACGCCCACCTCGCCGCGATCCGCCACGCCCTCGCGGACGGGGCGGACGTCCGCGGGTACTACCTGTGGTCGCTGCTGGACAACTTCGAGTGGTCCTACGGGTACGGGAAGCGGTTCGGGGCGGTGTACGTGGACTACGCCACGCTGGGGCGGACGCCGAAGTCGAGCGCGCGGTGGTACGGGCAGGTCGCCCGGACCGGGGTGCTGCCGGGGCTGGAGGCGGTGTCCGGGGAGGGCGGGGTCTAGTACCCGGGCTACCTGAGCGGTAGTCCGGAGGTACTACGGGTACGCGGGGTGCGGCGCGTGGAGGGGACGCGCCGTGCCCCGTCCGTGCCGTCAGGTGAACGCCGACGCGGGTGGGGCCGGGGAGGGGACCGCCGACGCGTCCGTGACCGGCGTCGCGCCGCCCGTGAAGTCCGTGAGGGCGCGGCCGTGCTCGACGCGGACGGGGTGGGGGTCGGTGGCGGCCCGGCGGGTGAGTTCGGGGACCGGGAGCGGGGCGTCGCAGGCGGCGAGGATCGCGTTGCCGAAGCGTCTGCCGCGCAGGACCGTGGGGTCCGCGAGGAGGGCCAGGTGCGCGAAGCGGGAGGCCGCGGTGGCGACCTGGGCGCGCAGGTGGGCCAGCGGCGGGCCGTCCGCGAGGTTCGCGGCGTAGACCGCGCCCGGGCGCAGCGTACGGCGGACCTCGTCGAGGAACTCCGCCGACGTCAGGTGCGCCGGGGTGCGCGCGCCGCTGAAGACGTCGGCGATCACCAGGTCCGCCCAGCCGTCGGGGACCTTCGCGAGCCCTTCGCGCGCGTCGGTCGAGCGGATCCGGATCCGGGCCGCCGGGTCCAGCGGGAGCTGCCTGCGCACGAACTGGACGAGGCGCGCGTCCCGCTCGACGACCTGCTGGGTGGACCGGGGGCGCGTCGCGGCGACGTACCGCGCGAGCGTGAGCCCGCCGCCGCCGAGGTGTACGGCGTGGATCGGCTTGCCCGGCGGTGCGACGAGGTCGATGACGTGCCCCAGCCTGCGCTGGTACTCGAACGACAGGAACCCGGGGTCGTCGAGGTCGACGTGCGACTGCGGGGCCTCGTCGATGAACAGCGTCCACGCGCGCGCCCGGTCCCGGTCGGGCACCAGCCGCGCCAGCCCGCCGTCGACCTCCTCGGCCACTCCCGCGACGTCCGCCCGCCGCCCGCCCTTGCCCTTCGCCATGGCCCCATCCTCGCAGCCCTGGCCGACATGTGCCGCTGCCGCCTTCCGGCCTGTGGATAACTCAGGCCGGAAGGGGTGAGGTACCGGGTGCACCAGCGCCTTTCCCCTGAGGTTTCCGCTGAGGTTTCCCCTGAAGGACCGTTTCCGCTCCCCCAGGGTGAAGTCAGCGGCAGTTGTCCGCCGCCTCGATGAGGCGGGCCGCCTCGCCCAGGGCCCGGCGCAGTTGCGCGGGGTCGGTGGCGAGGTCGGTGTCGCCGGGTGGGAGGAGCCAGTCGGAGCCTTCCACCGGGGGATCGGGGGCGAGCCGCAGGCCGCGGCCGTCCGTCTCCGTGCAGGTGCTGCCGGGGACGTCCCAGGCGGCGGCCGTGCCCGGGGGGACGAGGAAGCCGAGGGTGCGGCCGTCGTCGTCGTGCAGGACGGGCCCGACCGCGTCGCGGGCGCCGCGGCGGAGGATGTCGACCGCCTCCAGGCCCTGGCGCGTCGGCACCGTCACGAGATCGCACGGCGCCGCCGACGGCGTCGTACAGGGGTCGTTGCTCTGGCTGGTCTCCATGCCGGCCTCCACCGCGCAGCCCGATTGCAGTCCACAGCGTTCAACGCGCCACCGCGTCAACGGCTACGGCGGAAGTCAGCCGCAAAGGATGGCACTTCATGGCAGATCGCGCATGAGATATCCGGTTTGTAGCCAAATCCTGTGTGGCGACCCCGGAACAGCAGGTACGTTCTTGCCCGCCGGAAACAGTTGGATACGGCCGTTACAGCCTGATACAGGGCTTTACTCGGCCAATTCTCCCTGAAACCGGCATGGTTCGACGGTTCGCACGAGAGGACCCGGCCATGGCGTCGTCAACGGTGACCCCACCCCGTCCCGACCGGCCCGCACGCCCCAATCACGCCTTCCGGCGCCTGCGCGGACAGCGCTCGCCCGCCGAGTTCGCCGCCCTGGTGCGGCGGGCCGCGCGGGAGATCGGGGAGCGGGTCAGTTGTGACGCGCGCTACATCGGGCGGGTCGAGGCGGGCGAGATCCGCTGCCCCAACTACGCGTACGAACGGGTGTTCCTGCACATGTTCCCCGGCCGCACGCTCACCGACCTGGGTTTCGCCCCCCGCGCGTCCGTACGCGGCCGCGGGGCGCGCGCCCCCGAGAACGCGCCCCGCGCGCACATCCCGTCCCCCGCACGCACCACCGCGTACGCGCGGGGGACGGATGAACCGCGCGCGACGGGTCACCCGTATGACACGCAGGACCCGTACGACACGCACCACGACCACGAGGAGAGCGACGTGCTGCGTCGCGCATTCATGACCGGCGGGGGCGCCACCGTGGCGGCCGTCTCGCTGGGCTCCCTGGGCCTCGCCACCGACGCGTACGCCTCCGGACGGCCCCCGCGCCGCGCCGGAGCGGGCGAGGCGGGCGCCCTGGAGGAAGCGGTCCGCAGAATCCGCCTGCTGGACGACCGGCACGGCGCGGACAGCCTGTACCGGCGTGCCGCCGAGCCGCTGCGCGCCGCGTACGCGCTGCTGGACGCCGGCACCACCCGCCGGACGACCGCGGACCGGCTGTACTCCGGCGCCGGGGAACTGGCCATCTCGGTGGGCTGGCTGGCCCACGACTCCGGGCGGTACGAGGAGGCCCGCTCGCACTACGCGGAGGCGCTGGCGACCGCCCGGATGACCGGCGACCGCGCGCTGGAGGCGCACGCCTTCTGCAACACGGCGTTCCTCTCGCGCGACACCGGGCGCCCGCGCGAGGCGGTGCGCGCGGCGCAGGCCGCCCAGCGTGTCGCGCGCCCGCTGGGCTCCGACCGGCTGCTGTCCCTGCTGGCCCTCAGGGAGGCCGGCGGCTGGGCCGGGCTCGGGGACCTGACGGGCTGCACGCAGGCGCTCACGCGTGCGCACGCCCTGTACGAGCGAGGCCCCTCGGACGCCGACCCCGAGTGGATGAGCTTCTACGGGGCGGCGGAGCTGGCGAGCCTGGAGGCGCAGTGCTGGTCCGCCCTGGGCGACTGGTCCCGGGCCGCCCGGCGCGCGCACGACGCCGCCGACCTCCAGGACGCCGACTTCAGCCGGAACATGGCCCTGTACACGGCCGAGCTGGCCGACGACCTCGCGCGCGACGGGCGTCCCGACGAGGCCGCGCGCGCGGGCCTGCGGGTCCTGGACCTGCTGGGCAACGTCCAGTCGTCGCGGATCCGGGCGATGCTGGGCGACACCGCGCGCGTGCTGCTCCCGCACCGCAGGACGCCGGACGTCTCGGAGTTCCTGGAGCGGCGGGTGCCGCGTCCCAGGAGGCTGTGACACGCGCGCGGGGGTGGCGTCCTCAGCGGCGGCGGGCTCGGCGGCCGTCGGGCTGTGACGCGCGGGGGGGGTGGCGGCGGTCTGCGGCCTGTCGACGTCGGCCTCGCCCTTGCGGCACGCGCGCGGGGTGGCGCCTTTGCGGTGCCCCGCGCGCGGGTGGCGTGGATGATCGGGCGGTGCCGGGGTACCTACGAGAGGTGTCCCAGGTCGTTCCAGCTCTCGATCGCCGGCTCCCCGTAGGCCCAGCCCAGCACCGACAGAGAGGTCGGGTTCAGCCGTATCCGGGCCGCGAAGTCCAGCGGCAGCCCGAGCCAGCGGGCCCCTATGGAGCGAAGGATGTGCCCGTGGGCGAAGACCAGGACGTCCCGGTCGGCCTCGCGCGCCCAGGCGACGACGTCGTCCGCGCGCGCGGTCACCTCGGCGAGGCTCTCCCCCTCGGGCACGCCGTCGCGCCAGATGAGCCACCCGGGGCGGACGGCCTGGATCTCGGCGGGCGTGAGGCCCTCGTACGCGCCGTAGTCCCACTCCATGAGCGTGTCCCACTCGCGCGCGCGGTCCCCGAACCCGGCGATGTCGCACGTCTCGCGCGCGCGGGCCAGCGGGCTCGTGCGGATCTCGGCCCCGGCGAGAGCGTCGTACGGCGTCCTGTGGAGCCGTTCACCGAGCAGCTTGGCGCCTCGGCGGCCCTCCTCCAGGAGGGGGACGTCGGTCCTGCCGGTGTGCTTCCCGGACAGCGACCAGGCGGTCTGCCCGTGCCGGGCCAACAGGATGCGCGGTGCCATGAGGGACCTTTCCGGGAGAAAAACAGAGGCGGAACTTCTCCATCATCGCGCACCGTGGATCAGGGCAACCCGGCGGGCGATCTCGACGTCTTCACTGGCCGAGGGCGCCCGGTCCGGGCGCGCACATACGCCGTAAAGTGACACGTCCGCACGGCATGGCCGCCACGAATCGGAAGGGGAGGCGATCGGATGCCGAAGACCAAGACACCGGGCACCCAGGAGGCCCCTCCGGGGCGGCTGCGCTGGTGGACGGAGCTGCCGCTGATCCTGCTGGTGTACGCCTGCTACTCGGGCGGCCGCCTCCTCGCGCGCGGGGACGTCTCGACGGCCGTGGACCACGGCCTGACGATCCTCAGGATCGAGAAGGCGCTGCACCTCAACGCGGAGCACCCGCTGAACCGGCTGTTCACGCGCGAGGCGTGGATCGGCGTCCCGGCGGACTTCTGGTACGCGTCGCTGCACTACGTGGTGACCCCGGTGATCCTGGTCTGGCTCTTCCGCTCGCGCGCGGTGCGCTACCGGGCGGCGCGCACGTGGCTGATGACGTCCACGTTCATCGGCCTGATCGGCTTCACGCTGCTGCCGACCTGCCCGCCCCGGCTGCTGGACGCGGGGCACGGCTTCGTGGACACGATGGCGCAGTACAGCTCGTACGGCTGGTGGGGCGGCGAGGCGAGCGCCCCACGAGGGCTCGGCGGCATGACGAACCAGTACGCGGCGATGCCGAGCCTGCACGTGGGCTGGGCGCTGTGGTGCGGGGTCATGCTGTGGCGGTTCGGCGGGTCTCGGTGGACGAAGGCGGCCGGCGTGGCCTACCCGCTGATCACGACGATCGTGGTCATGGGCACGGCCAACCACTACTTCCTCGACGCGGTCGCGGGGGCCGCCGTGATGGGCGTCGGGCTGCTGCTGACGCCGTTCGTGACGCGCGGCGCCAACCGCCTCAAGTCCCGTTTCCTGCCGGTCGGGACGCGTGTCGCACCGGCCTCGCAGGCACCACGGACCCCGATTGTCAGTGCTGGATGCCAGACTTCGACGGGTGAGCACTTCTCCCGGCCCCGCGACTCCCGAGCCGAGCCGAGTGCCTCCCCCGCGGACGCGGGGGACGGCGCTCCGGCACCAGCTCGCTGAGCTGCGCGGACCCGATGTCCCGGCCAAGGCGCTGGACGCCCGAGCCCTCGCGGCGCTCGCCGCGAACCCCGGGTGCGGGCGGCGCGCGCTCCTGGACGGCGCGGGGGTGGACAAGACGGCGCTGGCGAGCGCGCTGGGTTCGCCCGCGGTCTTCGGCCAGTCCCAGTTCGCGCTGACGCGCGGGAACGCGTTCGAGGCGAAGGTCAAGGCCGACGGCGGCGCGGAACTCCTGCGCCTGGCGCACGCGGCGCTGGACGCGTCCGCCGAGCCGCCCGTCTCGGCGGCCGTCCCGGACCTGACGGCCGCGGGCCCCGAGGGGCGTACGGCGCGGACGGCGCTGGCGCTGCGGGAGGCGTACACCGCGCGGGGAACGCCAGGAACCTGGACGCTGCTGGACCACCCGATGCTCGCGCTGGACGTCGCCGGTTCGCCGGCCTTCCTGGAGCCGGACGCGGTGGTCGTGCACCCGGACGGGACGTGGACGGTCGTCGAGATCAAGTCGTTCCCGATGCTGGACGGTTCGGCGGACCCGGCGAAGGTGGGCGCGGCGGCCCGGCAGGCGGCGGTGTACGTACTGGCGCTGGAGCAGGTCGCCGCACACCTGCCGGTGCCCCCGCGCGTGCGCCACAGCATCCTGCTGGTCTGCCCGAGGAACTTCTCCAACCTCCCGACGGCGTCCGCGGTCGACGTCCGCAAGCAGCGCGCGGTGACGGCCCGCCAACTGGCCCGCCTCACGCGCATCGAGGAGATCGCCGCCGGCCTCCCCGAGGGCACCTGCTTCGCCCCGGGCCTGCCCGCCGAGCAGCTCACGGCGGCCGTCGAGTCGGTCCCCGCGACGTACTCGCCGGAGTGCCTCGCCACCTGCGAGCTCGCCTTCCACTGCCGGGCCCGCTCCCGCGAGGCGGGCGCCGTCACGACGCTGGGCCGGTCGATCCGGGCGGAGCTGGGCGGGCTGAGCCGGGTGGAGGACGTCCTGGCCGCCGCGCGCGGCGAGGAGGGCGACCCCGGGGATCCCGCCGTGGCCGCCCGGCGCCGGGCGGCGGAGCTGCGCGCCGAGGCGCTGGCGGGAGCGGTCGCCGGCGACCCGGTGAACCTCCCTCGCGAGGTGACCCCATGTCCCTGATCTCCACCCTCGCGCGCCTGGAGGCCGACTCCACGGGCCGCGCGCAGCCGACGGCGACCGTCCGGCACCGGCACCTGTCCGACCGCCCCATGGTGCTGGTCCCGTTGATCACGGGCGGCGAGGCGGGGGCGCCGCTCGGCGCGCTGGTGGGGACGGACCGCGACGCCCCGCACCTGCTCGCCGTACCGCAGCCGCGCAACCCGGAGCTGCGGTTCGCGTTCCTGACGCGGCTCGCCGACGTCGTCCTGCCGTACATCGACGGGTACGGCGACCTGGTGGAGGCAGCCGAGCGGAACGAGACCGACCCGGAGACCGGCAAGCGCGTCAAGGTCGAGGTCGAGCTGTGCGCGGACGCGCCGCAGCTGATCGTGCCGAGCCGGGGCGGCGTGGACCTGCTGCGGCTGCTGGGGCGGTCGATGCGGTTCCGGCGTACGGCGGAGCAGGATCCCGAGGCGCCCTATCCGGCGCCCCCGTACGTGCCGTTGCTGGGGCGCTGGCTGACGCACTACGCGGAGCGCGCGCGGGTGCCGGGGTCGTCGCTGCTGCTGGCGCTGACGGACGTCCTGGCGCTGCACTGGGCGACGGGGCAGTCCTCGCTGGAGGACCAGCACCTGGGGTCGCTGCTGGCGTGGATCGACCCCCCGGAGGGCGGCTCCGGCGCGCGGGAGGCGCTGCGGGTGGAGCTGGCGCGCGACGCGGACGGCCAGTTGGCGCACCCCCCGGCGGGGCCCGCGACCGACCCGGCGTTCGACAACAAGCTGCTGGCGCCGGCGATCGAGCGCTACGACCGCGCGCGGACGGCGTTCGTCGTCGCCGAGGACGGCGTGGAGGCCGACGACCGGCTCGGCGCGCTGGCCGTCGCCGAGGAGCGGGTCCGGGAGCTGGTGCTGAGCCGGACCCTGCCGACCTGGGAGCGCGTGTGGCGGGGCCTGGACCTGCTGCGGGAGCTGCCGCCGGGGGCGCACGTCGAGGAGCGGTGGACGCGCGACCGCTGGTCGTTCACCGGCCACCGCGACCGCGTGCGCGCGGGCGAGCCGCCGCAGCCGCGCCGGGACGACGCGGTGACGGCCGCGAACAAGCTGGCCACCCGCGAACGCGAGCAGGCCCGCCTGGACGCGCAGGAGGCGCTGGACGACCCGCTGGTGATGGCCGGCCGGCGGCTGTCCGGGGAGGCGTTCGCCGGGGAGGTCGTGGACGTCGAGATGGCGTACAGCGAGGGCCGCTCCCCGCGCCCGCGCCCGCTGGTGACCGTCCGCACCGACGACCGTCCGTATCTGGGCGAGCGCGCGAAGGTGTACCGCTCCCTCGCGGGCAAGCCCCAGTCCGCCGAGTTCGTCGGCGCCGAGGCGGACGGCGTCCTGACGCTGCGCCTGCTCGACAGGATGGGCCGCGGCAAGGAGCCCGACCAGGGCTCCGTGCCCGAGAAGGGCGACCGCCTCTGCTGGACCACGTTCGAGCACGAGCAGCGCGGCGGAGCCAAGCTTCCCGACCCCGAGGACACGCCGTGGACCCACGGCGGCCCGCCGGGCGAGCCGGTGCTCGAAGCGGCCGACCCGGTGACCGAGGAGGACGTCCTGTGACCACCGTCTTCGACCCCGGTACGGCCGCCGCCCAGGCCACCGACGCGATCCTGCGCGACACCCTGCACGGCACCGCGCGCGGGGTCGTCGTCGACTCGCCCCCGGGCGCCGGGAAGTCCACGCTCGTCGTGCGCGCGGCGCTCGAACTCGCGGACGCCGGCCGCCCCTTGATGGTCGTCGCGCAGACGAACGCGCAGGTGGACGACCTGGTCCTGCGGCTCGCGGAGAAGGCGCCGGAGCTGCCGGTGGGCCGGCTGCACAGCAGTGACACGGACGCGTACGACAAGGCGCTGGACGAGCTGCCGTACGTACGGACGTCGGCGAAGGCGGCGGACCTCGCGGGGCTGCCGGTGGTGATCTCGACGGCCGCGAAGTGGGCGCACGTGAAGGTCGACGAGCCGTGGCGGCACGCGATCGTGGACGAGGCGTACCAGATGCGCTCGGACGGGCTGCTGGCCGTCGCCGGGCTGTTCGAGCGGGCGCTGTTCGTGGGCGACCCGGGCCAGTTGGACCCGTTCGCGATCGTCGGCAGCGAGCAGTGGGCGGGGCTGTCGTACGACCCGTCCGCATCGGCCGTGACGACCCTGCTGGCGCACAACCCGGGGCTCCCCCAGCACCGCCTGCCGGTGTCCTGGCGGCTCCCGGCGTCGGCCGCGCCGCTGGTGTCGGACGCGTTCTACCCGTACACGCCGTTCCGCAGCGGCACCGCGCACGCGGACCGGCGCCTGACGTTCGCCGTGCCGTCCGACGGCTCGGGCCCCGACCGGGTCATCGACGAGGCCGCGGAGTCCGGCTGGGGCCTGCTGGAGCTGCCCGCGCGCCACACCCCGCGCACCGACCCGGAGGCCGTCCGCGCGGTCGCCACGGTCGTACGGCGCCTGCTGGACCGGGGCGGCGCGGCGACGTCCGAGCGCTCGCCGGACCCGGCGCCCGTGACGGCCGCGCGGATCGCCGTCGGGACGGCCCACCGCGACCAGGCGGCGGCCGTCCGCGCGGCCCTCGCGGACCTGGGCGTGAGCGACGTCACGGTGGACACCGCGAACCGCCTCCAGGGCATGGAGTTCGACGTCACGGTCATCCTCCACCCGCTCTCCGGCCGCCCCGACGCGACGGCCTTCCACCTGGAGACGGGCCGCCTGTGCGTACTGACGTCCCGTCACCGGCACGCGTGCGTGGTGGTGTGCCGGGAGGGCGTGAGCGACCTGCTGGACGACTACCCGTCCACGGAGCCGGTGCAGTTGGGGACGCTGGTGAAGTTCCCTGATGGCTGGGAGGCGAACCACGCGGTGCTGGGGCATCTCGCGGAGCACCGGGTGCGCTGGCGGCCATGACCGGCACGCCGTCTCCCGCCCGTCCCGCGGCGAGCACCACGCCGCCCAACTGCCGGACGGAGTCCGGCACGCCGCCGGAGGCGGCCATGGGAAACAGCCCTGATGGCTGGGAGGCGAACCACGCGGTGCTGGGGCATCTCGCGGAGCACCGGGTGCGCTGGAAACCCTGACCGCACGCGCGCGGGAACACCCGTCGCTTCTCGCGCGTTGGTTCT
This sequence comes from Streptomyces sp. 4F14, assembly GCF_048159485.1. Lineage (NCBI taxonomy): Bacteria > Bacillati > Actinomycetota > Actinomycetes > Kitasatosporales > Streptomycetaceae > Streptomyces > Streptomyces sp. 4F14. The sequence goes on along the minus strand of NZ_JBLRVY010000040.1, from coordinate 77,895 downwards.
CGGGGTCATCGTCCGAGTGCCTCTTGCGGAGGCGGGGGACAATGGAGGGTGGTCCGGAATCGCACCGTACGAGGAGGAGAAGACATGGCGGAGCCCACGCCGCGTCGGAACGAACCGCGGCGACGCCCCGCGCCCCTGCTCTTCGAGCCCGCGGCGGCGGCCGGGGACCCGGAGCACTTCTTCGACCTGGAGTCGATCGACGACCCCGCCGCGCTGTTCGCGCGCGCGAGCGAGCTGGCACAGGCGTTCCGGGCCGCTGCGGACCGGGCGTCGGAGTTCCAGGCCATGGCCGCGGCACAGCTCGCCGATCCCCGGCGGTTCGACCGGCTGACGCCGGCGGACATCGCGGAGCGGGCGGAGTGGACCGAGGACTACGCGCGCAAGGTCGTGGAGTTCGGGCGGGACCTGCTGCGCGGGGAGGGCGAGAGCGCCGGGGAGAGCCACAGCCGGGTGGAGCCCATCTGAGCGGGCCGCTACGTCGGTACGGCATCGAGCCGTCGGTACGGCATCGTCCCGGCGTACCCCGCAGCTCCAGCCGTCCGGCATATGCCAGGCGCGCAAGATACCCCCTGTCCCGCCGCCGCGTCCCGGTTTCCCGCAACTCTCCGAGATCTCCCGCTCACCCCCGGTAGATCTTTTCTCCATGAGCGGCTCTTGGGACGAAGACGACGGGATCGGCGGGGTCACCCCGGACGGCGCGGCGTGGCTGGCCTCGGCGGGGGCGCACCCGCGCAGCCTGCTGTCCTTCTGGGAGGAGCGGCCGGACGCGCCGGTCGTACTGTCGTGCGGCGCGGTGTTCGACGTCGTGAGCACGGCGGCGGTGTTCGGCAGACGGATGCTGGACCGCCTGTGGGGCGAGGGGGAGGGCACGGGCCCGGTGGCGGTCTTCCGTGGCCGGATGCTGCTGTTCGCGGCCCCGGGGACGGCCCAGCGCCTGCCGTCGCTGCTGTCCTGGGAGGAGTGGGGCGGCGACAGCAGCCGTACGGCATGCCTGCCGCCGCTGCTGTGCCACGGTCCCGGGGACGCGATCACCGTCCCGCCGGTCGCCGGGGAGGCCACCGCGGCGGCCCGCTGGCTGGTCGCGCCGGACACGCGGCACCCCTGGCTGCCGGGGGCGGAGATCCTGCTGTGGGCGGCGGTGCGGGCCGCGCGGGCGGCCGTACGGTTATCGATTTCGCCGCTTCCCGATCAGGGTGCTAAGGTCTACGACGTCAGCAGGCGCCGCTAGCTCAGTTGGTTAGAGCAGCTGACTCTTAATCAGCGGGTCCGGGGTTCGAGTCCCTGGCGGCGCACTTGACGGAAAGGCCCCTCGCGGAAGCGGGGGGCCTTTCGCGTGCCTTCTTGTCCGATTCGCACCCCCTACTTGAGGGGTAGTGCGGGACTACCGTGGCGTGATCCGCACCGTCCACGCCCCGGAAGCCGTACGACCCTCCACCTCAAGTCGTACCGCCCGCTCCCCCGGCAGGGCCGGCACGGTGAAGCTCTCGCCCGTCCCGACCGGCGCGTCGGCGAGCGGCGGGTACACGGAGCGCTCCCAGCACGCCTCGCTGCGCGGGTGCGCGTCGACGACCTCGACGGGGCCGCGCCCGGAGTCCGCCGTACTGCGCACCCGGTAGACGAGCACCCCGGTGCGGCAGGCGGCCGTGTCGTCGCCGACGGGGCCGCGCGCCTCGAAGGCGAGCGCGCTGCCCGCGCCGGTGCGCACCACCGCGAGCTTCGTCCCGTTGCCGAGCCCGAAGGCCGGGGAGCCGGAGGCGCGGGTGATGGGTACGCCGGGGCCGGCGCCCAGCGGTTCCAGGGTGAGGCGGGTCGTCCCGACGTCCCGGACGCAGACCACCTGGCGGGGCTGGAGCCAGCCCAGCTTCCACTTGTGCCAGCCGAACAGGTCCGGCGCCAGCCCGAACTGGCTGCCCATCAGGTCCCAGTCGCCGACGTAGGTGTCCCAGTCGCCCTTGCCGTCGGCGGGCCGGTGGTACAGGTCGGGGAGGTCGAAGACGTGCCCGGTCTCGTGCGCGAGGACCAGCCGGTCCGGGGGGTGCTGCTCGAAGACGGTGACGACCCTCCGGATGTCGACGCCGTCGGCCCTGAGAGGGACGTCGAGGTTGACTACTTTCGTCGCGTCGGAGTCGACGCCGGGCGCGTCGGGGTCGGCGACGAAGTAGACGACGTCGTACCGGGAGAAGTCGGTGCGCGGGTCGGCGGCGGCGAGCGCGTCGCGCAGGTAGGCGGCGCGGTGCTCGGCGTTCCAGTCGCGCTGTATGGCGTACGCGGTGGACGGCTTCGGCATGCGGATCCACCGCTTGAGGGGGTGGGCGCGCAGCGCGAAGCGGCCGTAGGAGGCGCGGCGGAAGAAGTCGGAGGTGGCCGGGAAGTGGTCGGCGGCGAGTTCGGCGGGGGTGGTGAGCGGGCGGCTGTCGGGGAAGGACAGGAAGACCATCACCGCGTCGAGGGAGCGGGCCGGGCGCGGATAGGCGGCGTTCCAGGTGTCGAGGCCCTCGGAGTGGTGGGCGGTGGTGCGGGTGAGGGCGCAGGGGGCGGTGGAGAAGGGTTCGGCCACCGAGGGGGCGCCCGCGAGGGAGGTCGCGGCGAGCGCGCAGAGCGTGGTGCACACGGCCGCCGATTTGCGCAGTCGGGGGCGCGGGAGCGGACGCGGCACGAGGACCTCCGGAGGCGGGCGGTTCTGGGGACACCTCCACCCACCCTGTACGGATTTGTCATACCGCGCCCTGTTTGCCTGCCCCGGAAGAGTGAGCGGTATGACATACCGAGGGACCCTCGACACCCCGGAACACTCACGGAACGTCACATGTGGTCGCAGGTCCGCAGAACCGGTCCCGCTGCGGGCAGAAACGATCTGTCAGAAGAGTGGGTAGGTCATGGACACTTGGCAGTGGCTGCGGTGGTCCGGGCCCAGCCTCTATGATCGGCACACTTTCCTGACACTTTCCTGCGCGGACAGAGATCGAGTGCACTGCGGGAGCGAGCGGTGAGCGGAACGTCCGAAGGGCCGACGCCCGCGGCAGACCTCGACCGGTCCGCCGTTACAGAGAGTGACACTTTGGCATCGGATGGTGCCCGAGGGCTGAACGGCGCCCTCGGCCCGTCCGCCTATCAGGCGGTCTTCGCCGCGTCCCCCTCGGCCATGGCCGTCGTGGGGCGCGACGGGCTGATCGTCTCCGTCAACGCGGCCCTCGGGGAGATCCTCGGGGCCGACCCCGGCGGGCTGGTCGGGCGGGTCGCCGCCGACCTCCTCGACCTCGCGTCCGACGCGCGCACCTGGCACGCGTACCGCGAGGTGCTCTGCGGTCGGCAGGCCGAACTCCGGTGCGCCCGGCGGCTCAAGCAGCCCGACGGGCGGGCCGTGTGGGCGCGGGTCACCGTGTCGCCCCTCGGCGGCGACACGCCCGGGGTGCTGCTGTCGGTCGCCGACATCAGCGCGCGGCGCGAACTCCAGGCGCGGCTGCGCCATCTCCAGATGCACGATCCGGTGACCCGGCTCCCCAACAGGGCTCTGTTCTTCGAGCGGTTGTCGGCCGCACTGGAGCCCGACGCCTACGAACGGGGCGGCACCGGGCGGATCGGGCTGTGCTACCTCGACCTCGACGGCTTCAAGGCCGTCAACGACACACTCGGGCACCGGGTCGGCGACCGGCTGCTCGCCGCCGTCGCCGACCGGCTCAACTCCTGCGCGGAGGAGGCGGGTCGGGCCAGAGCGGCGGCTCCGCTCGTCGCGCGGCTCGGCGGGGACGAGTTCGCGCTCCTCGTCGCGGACTCCACGGGCACCGACCAGCTCGCGGAGTTGGCCGAGGCCGTCCTCAAGTCCCTTCAGGCGCCCTTCGATCTGGACGGGCAGCGGCTCAACGTCACCGCGTCCATCGGGGTCGTGGAGCGGCACGCGGCGGGGACGACGGCAACGGGCCTCGTCCAGGCGGCCGATACGACGCTGTACTGGGCCAAGGTCGACGGGAAGTCCCGGTGGACGCTGTTCGATCCCGAGCGCAACGCGCATCTGATGACCCGTCAAGCCCTCGCCTCCACCCTCCGGCCCGCCATCGAGCGGGGTGAATTCGTGCTGGAGTACCAGCCGTTGGTCGGCATGTCCGACGGACGGCTGCGTGGCGTCGAGGCGTTGGTGCGCTGGGACCATCCGCGGTTCGGCCTGTTGCCGCCGAATCGGTTCGTCGGGCTCGCCGAGGAGGACGGGTCCATCGTGCCGCTCGGGCGGTGGGTGCTCGCCAGCGCCTGCCGGCAGGCCCGGCGCTGGCAGCTCGACCGTCCCGACGAGACGCCCCTGTTCGTCAGCGTCAACGTCGCCGTCCGGCAGGTGTGGGACTCCGACCTCGTCGCGGACGTCGCGGAGATCCTCGCGGAGACCGAACTCGCGCCGGGGCTCCTCCAGTTGGAGCTGACCGAGTCCGCGGTCATGGGGTCCGCCGGGCGTCCCCTCCAGGCCCTCCAGGCGCTCAGCGACATGGGCGTCCGCATCGCCATCGACGACTTCGGGACGGGGTACTCCAACCTCGCCTACCTGAGCCGTCTGCCGGTGTCCGTGCTGAAGCTGGACGGCTCCTTCGTCCGCGGCTTCCAGTACGACGGCTCCGGGGCGCCGCCCAACCCCGCCGACGAGGTCGTCGTCGAGGCCATGATCGACCTCGCCCACCGGCTGGGGCTGACGGTCACCGCCGAATGCGTCGAAACGGCTTCCCAGGCAGCGCGGTTGAGGCGGATCGGGTGCGATACGGGGCAGGGGTGGCTGTACTCCCGGCCGGTGTCGGCGGAACGGATCGCGGAGCTGCACGGGGGTGGGGCGGAGGGGCCGGGGACGAATGGGGAGGTACGGGGGAGGGCTGTGCGGCCGTAGGGGTGGGGAGTTGGGGCGGCCGAGCGAGAGGGGGCAGTGCGGGGAGTTGAGCGGGATGGGTGGCCGGCGTCGGGCGGTCGGGGAGGAAGGCCGACCGGCGTGGGGGTGAGGAATCGGCGTCCGTCTGGTGAAAGGGGGTGGTCGGCGCGGGAGTTGGGGGCTCGGGGTGGTGTCGGTGGGTCGGTGCGGGGGCGGGTCGACGTGCGGGGCTGGGGTTGAGTGGTTGGTGTCGGGCGGGTCGGGAAGAGGGCTGGTCGGTGCGGGAGTTGAGGTGGGGGCGGTGTCGGCCGATCAGGGAAGAGGGTTGGTTGGCGCGGGAGTTGAGGTGAGGGTCGGTGTCGGCCGGCCAGGGAGGAGGGGTAGTCGAGGCGGGCAAGGGGGGCCGGTTCCGGGCTGACAGGGAAGGAAGGGACGCCGCGCGGGCGTCGAGGGTGGAGCTGGTGTCCGCGGGTCGGGGCGGGTGGCTCGTGAGCCGGTCGGTGAAAGGGGCTTGCCTGAGCGGGAGTTGTGCGTGGGCGTGGTCGATGTGGGCGGGCGGGTTCGAGGGGGCGTCGGTGTACGGGTGGGGCGTCGGTGTTCCCTGCCGGTCGGTGGACTTCGGGAGTTATTCGGCCAACCATCCGTGTACGCCCCGCCTCACGCCGCCCGCCTCTCACAACTCACGTTGCTCATCGCGGGGTTGCCGGGCCCTCGCCGCATCACGCTCCGCGATCGGTGCCGCGAACCCAGGGCTCCCGCTCTGCGCCGCCGACCACGTACGCCTCGTACGGCACCGGGTTCCCGCGGACACCTCTCGTCAACTCGCGCCGGGGGCCTTTCCGTTGGCGAACCGCCGGGCACGGCTTCACGCGCACGGCACCGTCTCACGCGCGGCACGCCACTCCCGTACGGCGAGAGCAGCTCTGGCTTCGGGGGATGCCGCTGCACGCAACCCGCCTCGCCGCCAGAGCCTCACCGGCGACGTCCGGGACGGCACGCCTCGCCCCACACCGACCCTGCCTCGCCAGGCACTTCGTCCAGCTACGCACGGCGCGGCGCCTCACGCCTCGTACCGGCCCGGCATCGGCAACACAACGCCGAACGCGACTCCACCCTCGCCCTCCACGCCGTCAACTCACCGGCTCCTGGCTCCCGGCCAGAGGCTCGCCCAGCGGCACGCAACGCAGCGCCGCCCCTCCCCCACACCGGCAACGCAGTTCCGAACGCAACTCCCCCCGGACAACGCGACGCCGAGCGATCACCCCGCCCGGCGCCGCCGACGCCTCTCCCCCGGACCCCGGTGAGCCCGCCCCCTTCACGCCGTAGGCAACCCGTACGCGTCCGCGATCAACTCGTACGACCGCACCCGCAGTTCACCCCGATGCGCATGGCTCGTCAGCATCAACTCGTCCGCTCCCGTGCGCTTCTGGAGGTCGTCGAGGCCGGTGCGGACCTCCTCGGCATGGCCGTGGATGATGTTGGCGTTCCAGGAGTTGATGAAGTCGGCTTCCATGTCGGTGAGTTGGTGGGCCTCGGCCTCCTCGGGGGAGGGGAAGAGCCCGGGGCGGCCGGTGCGGAGGCGGACCATGTTGAGGCCGGCGGCGAGGAGTTGGCGCCGGGCCTCGGCCTCGTCGTCGGCGGCGAGGACGGAGACGCCGATGAGGGCGTAGGGCGCGTCGAGGACCGCGGAGGGTTTGAAGGACTCGCGGTAGAGGTCGAGCGCGGGGACGGTGTTCTGCGCGGAGAAGTGGTGCGCGAACGCGAAGGGCAGGCCGAGGATCCCGGCGAGCCGGGCGCTGAAGCCGGAGGACCCGAGGAGCCAGACGGGCGGCCGGTGGGGGGACTGGACGCCGCCGGGCGCGCTGCCCTGGACGGGCCCGGGGATGGCGTGGATCCGGGAGTAGGGGTGCCCGTCGGGAAAGTCGTCGTCGAGGAAGCGCGTCAACTCGGCGAGCTGCTCGGGGAAGTCGTCCGCGCCTTCGTGGAGCCGGTCGGTGCGGCGCAGCGCCGCCGCGGTGGCCCCGTCCGTGCCGGGCGCGCGCCCGAGCCCGAGGTCGACGCGGTTGGGCGCGAGCGCCTCCAGTGTCCCGAACTGTTCGGCGATGACGAGGGGCGCGTGGTTGGGGAGCATGACGCCGCCGGAGCCGAGGCGGATGCGCTCGGTGTGGGCGGCGAGGTGGGCGAGGATCACGGCGGGCGAGGACGAGGCGACGCCCGGCATGGAGTGGTGCTCGGCGACCCAGTACCGGTGGAACCCGCGCCGCTCGGTGTACTTCGCCAGCTCCACGCTGGTGCGCAGCGCGTCGCTCGCCGTCCGCCCGCTGCCGACGGTCACCAGGTCCAGTACGGAGAGGGGTACGGGCGCCTCGCCCTGAACCGTGCCGCGGATCTCGTCCACCGTTTGCCTCCTGCGTCGCGTCGTCGGCTGCCTTCCCGGCGATAACAGGAGACTGTCCCCGCTTATTCCCGGTTCCGCCCTCCCACTCCCCCTGAGGTACTACCCGGGTACTACCTCAGCCCCGTCCGCCCGAGGACGCGACGAGCCCCTCACCCCCGTACACCGACTCGTACAGCACGAGGTGGACCTCGTGGCCCGCACGTATGACGTCCCCCTGCCGGCACGCCCGTTTCCGCACCGCCGGGTCGGTGACGACGGCGGGACCGAGCCCGGCGTCGATCAGCCGGTATCCGGTGCGGCCGGCCGCGCGGTCGCGCACGCGCCGTATCTCCAGGATGGGCCGCACCGAACGCGTACGGCGCGCGCCCGGTCGCGGCCGACCCACAGCGAGCCGAGCGCGATGACCGCCGCCGCGACGGCCATGACCGTCTCAGCCCGCGAACCGGCCCCCCGCTCAGACCTGCACGACCGGCTCCCGTGTGAACAGGGTGCCCAGCTCGGGCGCGTTGACGCGCCGGTCCGTCAGCCGCAGCGCCTCCCAGGCGGTGACCTGGTGGGCCGTGAGAACGGGCTTGCCCAACTGCCGTTCCAACGCGGCCAGTCGGGACACCGTGCGGGCGGACGTGTCCGGCAGGACCAGCGCCTGCGCGTCCTCGTGCGCGGCGGGGTGCACGGACGCGGCCAGGTCCTCGCCGAGCGGCGCCGTACAGATCACGCTCACCCCGCCCGCCCGCAGGAACGCCGTGAAGGCGGCGTCCTCGTGCGCGGTGACCACGGCGACCCGGGTCACCCCGAGTTCGCGGGCCGCGTGCACGAACCCGAACGCGGTGGACGACGCCGGCAGCCCCGCCGTCCGCGCCAACACCCTGACCTGCCCGTTCGCCCCCTCCCAGCCGGCGGCCACGGCCCCGGTCGTGCTCGCCCACACGACGGAGTCGGCCCCGGCGAGCCGCAGTTCCCCGGTGCGCGCGGCGAGCCGGTCGGGCGGGTCCCCGGCGGGGTCGGCGCGGATCAGGTCGATCCGGACGTCGCTGCCGAGGAGCTGTTCGAGGCGCGGGTAGTCGTCCTCGGCGTCTTCGCCCGGGACGAGCAGTCCGAGTGCGGTCATGGCGGGGTCCTTCCTCGTGGCGGCGGCTTCCGCGGCTTCTCTGCGGCACACCGGCACCGGTACTACCCGTGTAGTACCCGAGTACGACCCCTGCGGGTCACCCGTCCCGTTCCGGCTGCCTCCCTCCGCCGGGTACCCCGTACGGCGCCGACCCCCGCACCGCATCCCCCGCAGCCATCCGTACGGCCCTGTTGACGCCACCCGGCGGCGGTGCCAGCGTGTTCCCACCCACCGGCACGAGCCAGGTCACGAGGTGCCATGCCCGCCCCCACCCTCCTGGTCCTCGACGCCGACCCCCTCCCCCGGCTGGGCCGTCTGACGGGCCGGGCCACGATCGTGCACACCGGCGCGGACGGCCTCGCCGCACGCCTCCCGGAGGCGGACGTCCTGCTGGTATGGGACACCGCTGCCTCCCTGGTACGGGACGCCTGGTCCGGAGCGGGTGCGCGGCCGGGGTGGGTGCATGTCGCCGGGGTGCCCGTGGACCGGGTTTTGGGCCCCGCGCTCACCGCGTCGGACACGGTCGTGACGAACGCGCGGGGGGTCTTCGAGGACGCGGTCGCGGAGTACGTCGTGGCGCTGGTGCTGGCGATGGCGAAGGGGCTGCCGGGGGCATGGGAGGCGCAGCGGGCGCGGGAGTGGCGGCACCGGGAAGTACTACGGGTAGGGGGTACCCGGGCGGTAGTGGTGGGGGCGGGTCCGGTGGGCCGTACCGTGGCGCGGGCGCTGAAGGCGGTCGGGGTGGGGGTGGCGCTGGTGGGGCGGGTGGCGCGGACCGGCATCCATGGTCCCGGTGACCTGGACCGGCTGCTGGCGCGGGCCGAGTGGGTCGTCGCGGCGGCGCCGCTGACGGAGGCGACGTACGGCATGTTCGACGCGCGCCGGTTCGGGGTGATGCTGCCGTCGGCGCGGTTCGTGAACGTGGCCCGGGGCGAGCTGGTGGACGAGGCGGCGCTGGCCGAGGCGCTGCGCCGGCGGTGGATCGCGGGTGCGGCGCTGGACGTGTTCGCGCGGGAGCCGCTCGGCCCGGGGAGCCCGCTGTGGGATGTGCCGGATCTGCTCGTGACGCCGCGGGCGAGCGGTGCCTTCGTGGGGCAGCACGACCGGCTGGCCGCGCAGTTCGTGGAGCTGTGGGAGCGTTGGGAGGCGGGGAGACGGCTGGTGAACGTGGTGGACAAGGCCCGCGGATACGTCCCCGGCCACTGACACCCGCCGCCGATGCCGTAGATATTTCCGCCCGGCGGGTGCGGCGCGGCCGGTCAACGGGTGGGCGTGTCCACGCCAAGCATGCAGGTCCAGGCTCCGGTTCATGTCAAAGGCATATGCCATCCGAACGTTGCCGCACGTGAGAGGCCCTACGATTACCCCACGTTCTCGTCAACACCCCCTCCGTATCCGGCGGTTGGCGGCTATCGTGGAGGAGATCCGCTACCCGGATCACGGCCTGAAAGCGACCGCAGGGGGAAAACCGTGGCGCTGAAGCACGAGCCGACCACGCCGTACCACTCCGCGCGGGAGGCGCTCTGGGTCCTGGAGACCATCGCCAGGCACTCCGACGGCGTCACCGACACCGCGCTGGCCCGCCGCACCGGCCTCGGCGGCCGCAGACTGACCCCGCTGCTGCGGATGCTCCGCCGCGAGGGGTACGTCGAAAGGACCACCGACGGTGCGTATGTGACGGGCGCCGTCCTCACCCGCCTCGGTTCCGCGCAGGACCGGGAGAGCGCCCTGCGCGAGAAGCTCCAGCAGACCCTGGACCGGCTGCGGGACTCGGTCGGCGCGGCGGTCTACATCAGCCGGTACGTCGACGGTGAGATAAAGGTCGACCAGTACGCCGACGGACCTACCACTCCCGTGGTGCACGAGTGGGTGGACTTCCGGTACTCCGCGCACGCGACCGCGATCGGCAAGAGCCTGCTGGGGCAGCTCGACCGCGACGGGCGCCGGGACCACCTCTCCCGCCACAAGATGGCCCGCCTCACCTCGCGCACGATCACCAGCGACAAGCTGCTGCTGTCCCGGCTGGAGGCCCAGCCCCCGAGTAGTCCGGTACTAGACCTCCAGGAGTACGCGGTGGGCACGGTCTGTGCGGCCGTCCCGATCACCGACGGATCCTCCGTGGGGTGCCTCGCGCTCTCCCTGCCGGTCGCGGACGCGCACCGGCTGAGGCAGGCGGCGGACCGGCTGCACCGGCACGCGGCGCCGCTGCTGCTGTCACTGGCGATCTGAGGGTGGTCGGGAGCACCCCTCCGGACCAGGTAGTATTTTCTCTGTCGCCGGGAAAAGCAGGACAAACCCGGCGAGAGTCGCGCCGCTAGCTCAGTTGGTTAGAGCAGCTGACTCTTAATCAGCGGGTCCGGGGTTCGAGTCCCTGGCGGCGCACGTTCGGAAAGCCCTCCACTGCGGTGGAGGGCTTCTCTGTTGCCAGCAACCTGAATTCGCCGCCTGACCGCTCCCACACCGGATCCCCGCACCCCACTCCCTCCCTCCGCAGCCGCGCCCGCTGGATCTTGTTCGTCGCCGTCACCGGCATCCGCTCCAGGACCCGCACGAACCGGGGCGCCATCTTCGTCCCCAGATCGGGCTGGGCGCGCAGGAACGCCGCGAACGACTCCGGCTCGAACCTCCCGGCGAGCGCCGCCATGACCTGGTCCCCGGTCACCGGATCGGGCACCGCGTACACGGCGACGGCGTCGGCACCGTCGTACCGCGCGAGGATCGCCTCGATCAGCGCCGCCGCCAGGTTCTCCCCGTCCACCCGGATCCGGTCGTCGCCGCGGCCGGCGAAATAGAGGTAGCCGCTCGCGTCGCGGTAGAAGAGGTCGCCCGTCCAGTACGCCCCGCCCCGCCGGCGCTCGGCCTCGGCGGCGGGGTTGCGCCAGTACCCCTCGAAGGGGTTGGGGCCGTGGTTGACCAACTCCCCTATCGCCTCGGTGCCGTTGAGGAGTTCCCCGGCCAACCCGAAGACGGCGGGCGGGCATTCGGCGTGCGTCTCCGGGTCCCGTACGACGAGCCCGGGCACCGCGGGACCGATCGCCCCGGTCGGCGTCCCGGGCGCCCACTGGATCGCCGCCCCGCCCTCGCTGGAGCCGTACCCCTCCAACAGCCGTGTCCCGAACCGCCGTTGGAACGCCGCCGCGTCGACGGCGCCCGCCTCGGTGCCGAAGCCGAGCCGCAGCCGGTGGTCGCGGTCCTCGCCGGGGCGGGGCGGCGTGGCCAGGACGTACTGGATGGCCCGGCCGACGTAGGTGAAGTACGTGGCCCGGTAACGGCGTACGTCGTCGAGGAAGCCGGAGGCGGAGAAGCGGGCGCGCAGGGCGAGGCCCGCGTGGGCGGCGAGGGCGGGGGCCCAGCCGGCGATGACGGCGTTGCCGTGGAACATCGGCATGCACAGGTAGTGGACGTCGTCCTCCTCGACGGCGAACTGCTCGGCGAGGCGGCGGCCGGCCGCGGTGAGGCGCCCTTGGGTGCAGATCGCCGCCTTGGGGGCGCCGGTCGAGCCCGAGGTGAAGTAGAGGAGGAAGCGGTCGGTGGGCTCGGCGGCGCTTCGATGGAGGGCGGTCGCCGCGAACTGCCCCAGGAGAGCGGCGTATTCGTCCGTCCCGGCGGTCAGGATGCGGACGCCCGGGAGGTCCAGGCCGCGCAGGAGCGGGAGTTGGGCCGGTTCCGTGATCAGGAGGGCGCAGTCGGTGTGGAGGATGTCGCGGGCGAGATCGGGGCCGCGGTGGGTGGGGTTGATGCCGGCGACGGCGGCCCGCGCGAGGGCTGCGGCCGAGAGCCAGTGGACGAACTCCGGTGTGTTGTCGAGGAGTACGCCGATGTGCGGGGGCGCGTCCGGCGGGAGGAGGGCGGTGAGCAGGGCCGCGCGGGTGGAGGCTTCGCGGGCGAGGTCGTGGTGGGTGAGGACGGTGTCCCGCCACCACAGGGCCGGGCGGTGGTCGGCCCAGCCCCGGGCGACGAGTTCGGCGGCCGTGGTGGCGTGCTCCGTGGACTCCATGGCGGAGCACGGTAGTTGACGCACCGTCAGATGAGGATGGTCACGGCGTGGGGAAGTCGGTCGGGAAGTCGGCGGGGAGGTCGTCCGTGCCGCTGCCGAAGACTCCGTCGGCCAGGTCGAAGAAGGTGTGCACGCCGATCATGAAGGCGACGCAGAACGCCGCGAACACCCCGAGGAAGACGAGCAGGACGCCGGACTCCGCCATGAGCCGGCCCCGCATGGGCGGCCGCGCGGTCGCCCGCTCCGGGTGCTCGGGGACGTAGTGGACGGTGACGAAGTCGCCCTCGATGACGGTCCCCGGGCCGTTCTCCTCCTCGAAACGGACGGGGCGGCCGTCGCGGGTCGTGAACTCGTAGACGTGGTGCAGGGTCGTACGGGTGTGGTGGTGCTCGCCGGCCGAACCGCTGGTCGTGGTGTACGTGCGCAGGCAGCGGGCCTCGGCGGTGAGGCCACTGTTCCAGGCGGCGGCGAGGCGCCGGGAGCGGTGGATCACGACGGCGGCCATGGCGAGGGCGCCGGCGAGCATGAGCGACGGGACGAGGTAGAAGATGACGTCCATGGCGGTTCCCCCGGGTGTGCTGGTCGGTGCACGGGCGTGCTGGTCGGTGCACGTGCCGGGAACGTACCCCTGAGGTACGACGTGGCGCCTCAGGGGAAGCTCAGAGTTCCGGCTGTACCGCAGAGCTACCTCTCCGGAGCCGCCTCCAGGGCTCCCCCAGAAGTAGTCACCCTCCGGTCTCCCCCCGCCCCGCGCAGAACGCCACGGTGAGGTCCTTCACCAGCGCCTTGCGCTCGTAGTCGTCCAGTTCGACCAGGCCGCGCATGGTGAGCCGGGTGACCGTGTCCTCCACCGAGTCGACGACCGACGTGAGGACCGAGGCCCGGTGCTGCGCGTCGAGCGCGGCGATCCGGCGGCGGTGCATGGCGGCGGCGACCTCGGGGGCGTACTCGACGCGGACCGGCTGAACGGAGTACACCTCAAGGCCGATGGCCCCGGCGTCCGCCACGACCAGCCGGGTCAGCGCGTCCCCGGCGGTCTCGACCGGCCCGCGCCCCGCGCCCGGCATCTCCACCGGCACCCTCGCGAGCGCCGCCTCGACGCATTCGCGCAGGTAGGTCTCGTGGTCCTCGACCCCGAGCGTGGCCCGCGCGGTGTCGCGCACCCGCCACACCACGAGGACGACGGCCCGCAGCGCGACCCCGCTGCCGTCGGCGGCCGGCATCGGCTCGCTGCGCCAGTGCCGCAGCCGTACGTCGACCCGGCGGCGCAGCAGCAGGGGGTTCACCCACATCAGCCCCGTACGCCGTACGGTCCCCCGGTACCGGCCGAACAGCCCGAGCACCCACGCCCGTCCGGTCCGGCCCCGGGCGAGTCCGCCGAACCCGAACAGGCCGAGCGCCCCGGCCCCGGCGTACGCGGCCCACTGCGCGAGGCCGAGTCCCGTCCCCGCGTACACCGGAAGGTGGAGTGCCTGGGCCGCGAGGTGCGGAAGGACGCCGGCCCACCAGGAGGTCGCGACACAGCCGGCGGCGCCGCAGGCACCGGCGAGGACACCGACGGTCCCGGGCAGGACGCGGGCCGGGCGTTCCACCAGGGCGGGGTCGACCTGGGCGGCCGGGCGGGGGGTGCCCTGGCCGGGGCGTCTGAAGCGGGGGGTGGGGGGTTGTAGTCCTTGGGTACTACGGGGACCGCCGCCCGGGGTGCGGCCGGGCCGTACCTGGTCCACCGCTACCTGAGGACCAGGCCCGGGGTCGTCCCGGAAGAGGAGGTGTACGGGGATCTCGGTGGTGGCCTCGTTCTGGATCAGCCGGGTGGGACGGGGAGCCCCCTCGGGCGTCCCGTCCGGCCGTTCCTCGGCCGACCCTCCGGAGCCCGGTGTCGGTGAAGTGGTCGTCCTGCTCATGTCTGCCTCCAGCCTCCGCGCCAGATGCGTCACGTCCGTCCGGTTGGCGCGTCGTCCGCGCCCACGCCAGGGTCAGGAGAAGAGGCGCCTCCAGGTCTCGGGTCCGGGGTAGCCGTCGGCGGCGGCGCCCCGCCAGCCCTGGGCGCGCTGGAACGCCTCGACGGCACGCCGGTCGGCGTCACTCCAGCGGGGGGTGGGTCCGGTGCCGTAGTACCTCCCGTACCCCTTGCGTACGAGCTGTTCGCCCAGCCGGGTGACGTGCGGGTTCTCCACGCCCGGCCGGAAGAAGGCGCGGCCCGGATAGGCGGGCGCGGCCGCCGCGGGGGCGGGCGGGCCCGGGGTGCCGGTGACGATGTCGCGGCCCTTGCCGGCGATCAGCAGCGCCCAGGTGTCGGGGCCGGGGATGCCGTCCGCGTCGGTGCCCCGCCACCCCTGGGCCTGCTGGAACGCCTGGGTGGCACGCCGGTCGGCGTCGGACCAGCGGGGGCCCGGACCCGTCGTATAGAAACGTTTCGCCCCGCGCTCGACGAGCATCTGGCCGAGCGCCGTGACGTGGGCGTTGTTCGCGCCGGGGCCGAAGTACGCGCGCCCCGGGAAGGGGGTGGTGGTCGCGTCGGTCTCGGCGCCTCCCGTACCCGTGGTACCCGTCACTCCTGAGTATCGGTAGGCGAGGTACCGGTCGGAGTGGGTCCAGTAGGCGTAGGGGGTGGCCTGGCGGCGGGTGCCGGGGCGGGTCTGCTCGTAGGCGATGTAGTAGCTGTGGGTGTAGTCCGTCCAGCCGCCGAAGATCACCACGTGGGACCCCTTCTGGGGGTCGACCGGGTTGTGGAAGAGGAGGATGTCGCCGGGCTGGAGGTCCTCCTTGGCGATGCGGACGCCGTACCGGTCGAGGGTGCCCGTCCATTCGTTGCCGGGGAGGTTCCAGGCCATCGAGACGAACCCGGAACAGTCCTGCCGGTAGCCGTCCGACCAGTACGCGGTCATGCTGTACGGCACTTTCGCGGTGACCCACTTCTTCGCCCGCTTGATGATGTCGGCGCGGGTGGTGGCCGGGGTCTTCAGCGGGGCCGCCGGGCGGCCGGGCGGTCCGTGCAGCGGGGCCGCGCCGCCCTGGGGGGTCTCGGGCTCGCCACCTGCGCGAACGGTGCGGGCGGGGCTCTGGGGCGCGGCCTGGGCGGGGGGTGCGTGCGCGGCGCCGAGGGCCGCTGTGGCGGCCGACGCGGTGGCCACGACGATCACCGCGCGGGGGGTGACGGCGAGCGCCGGGCGGCCGGGACCGATCGGTCTGCGCCGTACGCAGCCGGTGCAGCCGCAGTCGTTCGCGGGATCGATCTCCTCGAATACCGGAGTCTCCATGAGACGCCCCTCACACTCCGCCGGACATATCCACTTCCGTGCACATTCGCCAGCTTCTCAACTGTCGCCCGGGCTCGCATGTTGACGGTCCGAATGATGTAACCGGGTAGTACTCCGGCGTTCGACCGGGCGTTCGGGCGGTCGGGATCACCCCCGGTCGTCCTGTAGAGTTACGACGTCAGCAGGCGCCGCTAGCTCAGTTGGTTAGAGCAGCTGACTCTTAATCAGCGGGTCCGGGGTTCGAGTCCCTGGCGGCGCACAGACCGGAGGAGCCTCCCGAGCGATCGGGGGGCTTTTTCGCGTTCCCGGGCTGTTACGGCCCCTCCCGCCGGGGTAGGTGCCGCGCCAGGGGGGTGGCCGGAAGGGGAGCGCGGGCATGCAACACACCACCTGGGAAGGCCGGTTGGCGGCGGCGCTGCTGGAGGCCGCCGACACCCTCACCGACGGCTTCGAGGTCGCCGCCCACCTCCGGCTGGTCTCCGGCCGGTGCGCGGAGCTGCTCGCCGCCAGGGCCGTCGGCATCATGCTGGTCGGCGACGGCGGCGAGACCCTCGCGCTCGGCGGCAGCGACCGGCTCGCGCCCGTCCTGCTGGAGGCCCAGCAGGGCGGCGGGCCCTGCCCGGAGAGCCACCGCACCGGCCGGCCGGTACCGCCCGTCTCCCTGCACGGCCCCGAAGTCACCGCCCGCTGGCCGGAGTTCACGTCCTGCGCACTGCGGCACGGGATCGGTACGACCTTCGCGGTGCCGTTACGGCGCGGCGCCTCCCTCCTCGGCGCGCTCAACGTCTTCGATGCCAACCACCAGTCTCCCGACGGGAGTTCGGCTCCGGTCGGGACGGCCCAGGCGTTCGCCGACGCCACCGCGCTCGGCCTGCACAACCATCGCGCGCACGACGGGTTCCGTACGCTCTCCGGGCAGTTGCAGCACGCGCTGACCAGCCGGGTGCGCATCGAGCAGGCGAAGGGGATCCTGGCCGAACGCCGCCGGACGGGCGTGGACGAGGCGTTCGACGTCCTGCGCGGATACGCCCGCCGCAACCGGCTGCCGCTGGACGCGGTGGCCCGTTCGGTCGTCGAACAGACCCTGAGCGACGCCGAGTTGGACGCTCACGGCACACCCCGGCCGCCCCGTGGGCCGTCGCGCACCTGGCGCGACACCTGCGGGAATGACGGTTAGTCACAGCACCGGGACTTGGCGTCAAAAGAACCTAGGCCACGGACCCCGACCCGTTCTACAGTCTCTCTCGGACGCCTCGGTCATTCAGCTCTACAGCCTTGCGGTGCCGCTCCGTTACTCTTCTCAGACGGCCCCAGCCCCCGGCCGGCACACAACCCACCGAGGTTTCCACGAGCCTCCCGCGCCGGTCGCCGGGTTTCTCCCGCAGCCCGTGCGCGCGCGGTCGAGGACCTGCCCGGTCGGCGGTTTCGGGGGAGCGGGCCGCCGGCCGGGACAGGTGTTCTCCCCGGCCGCGTACGGGAGTTCAGGGTCCCGTGCCCGTGAGGTACGCGGAGACGATCACGTTCGCCGTGTAGCTGCGGCTGACCCGGTCGAAGGTGCCCCCGCAGGTGATCAGCCTCAGCTCCGCGCGGCCCGACTCCCGTGTGCCGTACGCCTGTTGGGCGTCGAAGCGGTCGCGCCGGACGACCTCGACGTCGTCCACCGTGAACTCGGCGACCTTTCCGTCACCGCGCACCACCCGGACCGTCTCGCCCGGCTGCACCGTGCTGAGTTTGTAGAAGACGGCCGGGCGGGTCTCCGTGTCGACGTGCCCCACCAGCAGTGCGGTGCCCCGCGCGCCGGGCGTGACGCCGGCCGCGTACCAGCCGACGACGCCGACCTGGTCGTAGGGCGGCGCGTCGATCGCACCGTGCGCGTCGAGGCCGCGGGCCACCACCGGGGCCTGGACGCCGAGTTCGGGGATGTCGATGCGCTGCGGGAGGGCCGCTGTCAACGGGCGGGCGGCGGGCGGGAGTTGCCGGTCCGGGGGGCGGCCGACCGCCGCTATGTCGCCTGTTGTGGGGGCGGATATACCGCCGCGGACCTCGGTGACCTCGCGGCCCCACAGCCAGAGGCCGAGCAGGAGGAGGGCCCAGGCGATGCCGGTGAGGAGGCGGGTGGAGTGGGGGTGGTCGGACACCGGTCAGGGCTTTCCGGGGGTGGCGTCGGGGGGTGGGGGTACTACGCCGGACGGAGTGGGGGTGACGCCGGACGCGGTGAGGGCGGGCGTGGGGGTGACACCGGACGTGTTGGCCGCCGTGGCTGCTGTGGCCGCCGTGGCTCCGCGTCTGCGCAGGACGCCGCGGAGGGCCAGGACCGCGAGGGCGGCGAGGGCCGTGAGGGTGAGGCCGGTGACGGTGTGCGCGGTGTTGGGCGCGGCGGCGCGGGGCTGGGCCAGGGTCTGGAGGTCGGCCGGGGTCCGTGGGTCGGCCGGAATCCGGTCGTCGGGCCGGGTCTCCGCCTGCCGCCGCGCCCGGTCCGCGAGCAGGGCCGCCGCTCCGCCGCCGCCCGCGTGGACCGGGGCGACCGGGGTGGCGTACGGGGTCGCGCCGGGGCCGGCGACCGTGATCCTGCCCTTGATCTCGGCATC
This sequence comes from Streptomyces sp. 4F14, assembly GCF_048159485.1. Taxonomy (NCBI): domain Bacteria; kingdom Bacillati; phylum Actinomycetota; class Actinomycetes; order Kitasatosporales; family Streptomycetaceae; genus Streptomyces; species Streptomyces sp. 4F14. The sequence goes on along the minus strand of NZ_JBLRVY010000040.1, from coordinate 59,704 downwards.
CGCGCAGGTGATCGTCACGTCGTAGGCGCCGGGCCGGGTCGTCGAGCGGATCTTCGTCTCGCCGACGAGGGTGCCGCCGGTGCCGATCAGGCGGGCGTCGGAGACGAAGGCGCCGGACACCGCCTTCGCCGTCTTGCCCGCGCAGCCGCTGACCTTGAGCGCGACCTCGCCGCCGGCCAGGGGGGTCGACGGGACCACCGAGACGCCCCGGCCCTCGTCCGCCGCGTACGCCGCTGGTATCACCAGGGTGACGACTGCGCCGAGGGCGGCGGCCAGGACGCCGGTACAGAGTGTGGTGCGGGGTGAACCCATCGTGAAACCTCCAGATATCTGGAGGCTCTCTCACGGGGCCGTCGCGTGCACCCTCAGTAGGGGTGAGCTACTCCGTACGAGTGGGGCCCTCCGGGTCAGATCCGCTCGACGAGGTCGGCGATCGAGTCGACGATCTTCGAGGGGCGGTACGGGAAGTTCTCCACCTGCTCGGGCCGGGTCAGCCCCGTGAGGACGAGGTACGTCTGCATGCCCGCCTCGATGCCGGCCAGGACGTCCGTGTCCATCCGGTCACCGATCATCGCGCTGCTCTCGGAGTGCGCGCCGATCGCGTTCAGCCCGGTCCGCATCATCAGCGGGTTCGGCTTGCCCGCGAAGTACGGCTGCTTGCCGGTCGCCTTCGTGATCAGCGCCGCCACGGCGCCGGTCGCGGGGAGGGGTCCCTCTGTGGAGGGACCGGTCTCATCCGGGTTGGTGCAGATGAAACGGGCGCCGTCGTTGATCAGCCGGACCGCCTTCGTCATCGCCTCGAAGGAATACGTCCGGGTCTCGCCGAGGACGACGTAGTCCGGCTCGTGGTCGGTCAGCACGTACCCGATGTCGTGCAGCGCGGTCGTGAGCCCGGCCTCGCCGATCACGTACGCCGTGCCTCCCGGACGCTGGTCGTCCAGGAACTTCGCGGTCGCGAGCGCCGAGGTCCAGATGTTGTCGACCGGCACGTCCAGACCCATCCGGCTCAGCCGGGCGTGCAGGTCACGGGGCGTGTAGATCGAGTTGTTCGTCAGCACCAGGAACGGCTTGCCCGACTCCCGCAGCTTCTTCAGGAACGCGTCGGCCCCCGGGATCGGGACACCCTCGTGAATGAGCACACCGTCCATGTCGGTGAGCCACGACTCGATGGGCTTGCGGTCTGCCATGTGCGGGGTCTCCTGCCGTGCCGTACACGATCGCACCGTGAGTACGTCGTGGGGCCCACCCTAAGCACAGGTCGGATCTTGAGGGAATGGGTGGATTTCCCGGGGATGACCGGTGGGTTGCCGAGCGGGTCGGGTAGCGGGCCCGGAGGTAGGGGGTACCTGGGCGGGAGGGGTGAGCCGTAGTACCGGAGAGGGACGGTCGCACGGTACGACGCACTGGGCCCGCTCCCCTACTGGTAGTACCTCCGGCGTACGACGACCAGTCCCGCCCCCACCACGACGAGGCACCCGGCGACCGCCGCCATCCCCGTGCCCGCCGCCCCCGACCCCGTTCCGGCGAGTTCCCGGGCCTCCTCGCCGCGGCCCTCCGTCTCCCCCGGACCGGAGGTGGCGGAGGCGTGGGCCGGCCCCTCGACGGTGAACCGGTAGGCGTTGGACCGGCCCACCCACTCCCCGTCGCCACCTTGGCGCTGGACGACGGCCGCGTGGGCGGTGACGTCGTTCGCGACGGCGTCGGAGGTGAGGGAGAGGCGGAGCTTCACGGTGAGGGTGCGGTGCGCGGGGACGGAGAACCCGGCGAAACCAGCGTCCCCGGTACCCGGTTCGCCCTGCTCCCCCGCGTCCGTGTCGCCCTCCCCGAACGGCCCGACCAGTTCGTCCGCGTCGGTCTCCTCGAACCGCACCGTGCGGGGGCGCGGACCGTCGTAGTACTCCAGCCGGACCTGGTCCGCCGTCAACTCCCGCCGCCCGTCGACCAGGACGACCACGGGGTGCACCCCGGCGCAGTCCCGCCCGGTGCCGTTCACGAGGTCCAGGTACCAGACCCCGTACCCGCCCCCGGAGGCGTAACTCTCAGGTCCACCCCGCAGCCGGGCGGTGAGTGGGAATTCCCGGGCGTCGGGGGCGGCGCAGGCGGGCAGCTCGGCGGCGTGCGCGGGCGGGGCGCCGACGCCCACGACGAGGGCGGCCGGGACGAGGGCCGCGGAGGGGGCGCACAGCAGGGCGGGGCCGAGGACTGCCCCGGCGAGGCGGCGGGCGAGGGACAGGCAGGGTCGCATGGTCATGTGAGCCTGCCGGAGCACGCCGGGTGCAGGGCCTCGCCGCTCCGGCGGGGCTGCGGAGTCCGCCCGTTCAGCTCATATGACGTACACATGGGCGGCGCCGCAGGTACTAACCGGGTACACCCCTGGAGCTACGGCTCCTTGTGGCCCCGGCATCCCCACCGCCGTCACTCCGTACCCCCGTACCCGCGCACCCCCGTACCCCCGTACCCCGCAAGTACTACCCTCTCCCGAACACCGCCCCCAACCACAGCTGAGCCGCCCCCACCGCGACCCCCCAGACCCCGCCGTCGGCGACCCGCACCGGCACCTCCCCCACCTCCGCGGAGACCCCCCGGACGAACACCTCCGGCGTCTGCTCGACCCTGCGTCCGCCGAGCAGGACCCGGTCGATGTCGAGCAGCCCGACGAGGTTCGCGGCGCCCACCCCCAGGACGCGGGCCGCCTCCCGCGGATCTCCCCGGTCGAGGGCCGCGAGGCACAGCACCTCGACGCAGCCGGACTTCCCGCAGGGACAGCGGGGGCCGTCGAGGAGGATCACCTGGTGGCCGAACTCCCCGGCGCCCGTCCGTGCCCCCCGGTGGACCGTCCCGCCGATGACCAGGCCCGCGCCGAGGCCGGTGCCGAGGTGGAGGTAGGCGAAGGAGCCGCCCTCTCCGGCGACGGCGAGGCCGAGGGCAGCGGCGTTGGTGTCCTTGTCGACGACGACGGGGACGTCGAGGGCGCGGGCGAGCACGTCGCGCAGGGGGAAGCCGTCCCAGTCGGGGAAGCCGGTGACGCGGCCGAGTACCCCGTACGTATGGTCCAGCGGCCCCGGAAGGGCTACCCCCGCCCCCAGGAGTCCTACGACCCCCTCCGCGAGCAGTCCCCGCACCTCACGTACTAGACCGTCTACGACCTCGGAGGTACCCGCCCCCAGATCCAGCGGGGTACACCTCTCCGCGACGACCCGGCCGTCCAGCCGGACGAGGACCGCGCGCAGCTCGTCCCGGTCGAGGTGTACCCCCACGGCATGGCCGACCCCGGGGACGAGCCGCAGGACGGTGCGGGGCTTGCCGCCGGTGGAGGCTCGGTGGCCGGCCTCCGCCGCGTACCCCTCCTCCCGCAGCCGTGCGGTGATCTTGCTGACGGCCTGCGGGGTGAGGCCGGTCCGCTCGGCGAGTTCGAGGCGGCTGATCCCGTCGGCGCCGGCCGTGCGCAGCAGGTCGAGCACGAGCGCGGTGTTGTGCCCGCGTACGGCGAGGAGGTTGGTGCCCGTCGTGCGCCCCGGGTCGTTCGTCCTGTTCACGCCTCCATTCTCGCCCGCGCTTGCACTTTGGCAACAGCGTTGCCAAAGTGGACGCCATGAGTACTGGCGCTGCTGCGAACCCCCTCCGCGTGGGCCTGGTCGGCTACGGCCTCGCGGGCTCCGTCTTCCACGCCCCGTTGATCGGCACGACGAAGGGCCTGACCCTCGACACGGTCGTCACCGCGAACCCGGACCGCCAGGCGCAGGCGCGCGCCGAACACCCCGGTGTCGCGGTCGTGCCGACGCCGGACGAACTCCTCGCGCGGGCGGGCGAGTTGGACCTCGTGGTGATCGCCTCCCCGAACAGGACGCATGTCCCGCTGGCGACCGCCGCGCTCGACGCGGGGCTCCCGGTCGTCGTCGACAAGCCGATCGCGGGGACGGCGGAGGAGGCCCGCGCGCTCGCGACGCTCGCCGAGGAACGCGGGCTGCTGCTGTCCGTCTTCCAGAACCGCCGCTGGGACAACGACTTCCTGACCCTGCAAAAACTGCTGGCCGACGGCGAACTCGGTGACGTGTGGCGGTTCGAGTCGCGCTTCGAGCGCTGGCGTCCGCTGCCGAAGGGCGGCTGGCGCGAGTCCGGCGACCCCGCAGAGATCGGAGGTCTGCTGTACGACCTGGGCAGTCACCTCGTGGACCAGGCGCTGGTGCTGTTCGGTCCGGTGGCCTCCGTGTACGCGGAGGCGGACGTCCGCCGGCCCGGCGCCGAGACCGACGACGACACGTTCATCGCCCTGACGCACGTGAGCGGTGTCCGCACCCACCTCTACGCGTCCGCGACAACCGCTCAACTCGGGCCGCGTTTCCGGGTGCTGGGGTCGAAGGCGGGATTCGTGAAGTACGGGCTCGACCCGCAGGAGGCGGCGCTGCGCGAGGGCGCTCGGCCGGGGTCCGGATGGGGCGTGGAGCCCGAGGAACTGTGGGGGCGGGTCGGCGCCGGGGAATCGCCGGTGATCGGGGGCGGCCGGGCCGTGCGGACCCTACCTGGGGACTACCCCGCCTACTACGCTGCGGTGAGCGAGGCGCTGATCGGGGGCGGCCCGAACCCGGTGCCCGCCACCGAGGCGGCCGCCGCCCTCGACGTCCTGGAGGCGGCCCGCCGTTCGGCACGAGAAGGATCGACGGTGACCCTGTGATGGTGAACAACAAGCCCGCCCCGGAAATCACGCCCACGCTCGATGAGCTGAAAGCCCAGGAACGGCGTCTGGTGTTCCGGCAATTCACGTACGACGACGCCTGGACGCTGGGTTCTCTGCTGGTCGGACTGGCCCGTGAGCGCGAGGCTCCGGTGGCGATCGACATCCACCGCTCCGGACAGCAGCTGTTCCATGCCGCCCTGCCCGGCTCGTCCCCCGACAACGACGCCTGGATCGCCCGGAAACGCCGGGTCGTGGAACGGTACGGTTCCGCCTCCTATCTGGTGGGAGCGGAATTCAGGGCGAAGGGAACGACATTCGAGGAATCGTCCCGCCTCGACCCCGATGAATACGCGGCGCACGGCGGATCGTTCCCGATCACCGTCGAGGGAGTGGGCGTGATCGGGTCCGTGACGGTGTCGGGACTTCCCCAGCTCGAAGATCACAGGTTCGTGGTCGAAGCGCTGGAGGAATTCCTCCAGAAGGGCTGACCGCTCAGGCGTCCTTGAATTCCTGCCGTTGCCGCCCGAGCCCCTCGATCTCCAGTTCCACCACGTCACCGGCCCGGAGATAGGGCTTGGGCTCGGGCCTGCCCAGCGCGACCCCGGCGGGCGTACCCGTATTGATGACGTCGCCGGGGTAGAGCGTCATGAACTGGCTGACATACCGCACGACCTCGCCCACCGGGAATATCTGTTCGGCGGTGGTCCCGTTCTGCTTCAGCTCGCCGCCGACCCAGAGTTTCAGGGCGAGATTCTGCGGGTCGGGAATCTCGTCGGCGGTCACCAGCCACGGCCCGAGCGGGTTGAACGTCTCGCAGTTCTTCCCCTTGTCCCAGGTGCCGCCCCGCTCGATCTGGAATTCCCGCTCCGAGACGTCGTGCGCCACCGCGTAACCGCCGACATGTGCGAGCCCTTCCTCGGCGGATTCCAGATAGCGGGCGGTACGGCCGATGACGACCGCCAATTCGACTTCCCAGTCCGTCTTCACGGAACCGCGCGGCACGAGAACCGTGTCATAAGGCCCTACGACGGTGTCGGCGGCCTTGAAGAAGATCACCGGTTCCGCGGGCGGCTCGGCGCCGGTCTCGCGGGCGTGGTCGTGGTAGTTGAGGCCGATGCACACGATCTTCCCGATCCGGGCGACCGGCGCTCCCACGCGCGTCGTGCCGGCGTCGATCACGGGCAGTTCACCGCCGGCGACGGCGTCCCTGACCCTCGCCAGGGCCGCCGCGTCCGCGAGGAGGGTGCCGTCGATGTCGTCCACGAGTCCGGAGAGGTCCCGTAGTACTCCAGCGGTATCCAGCGCCGCGGGGCGTTCCGCCCCCGCCGTGCCGACGCGCAGCAGCTTCATCGTCGTAGTACCTCTCACTCGCTGGTGGTACGTCTCCGGTGACCCCAGCCATCCGATGTCTGCTCGATCCTCCGACCTATCCGTTCAGTCCGCAATACCCCGTTCACGTACTGGACCTGACTCTCGCAGGGTGCGTCACCGGTAGAGCAGCGCCCGCTCCGCCGTCCCCCACGCCGCGCTCGTCACGAGGTACAGCGCGGCGGCCAGCGGTACGACGGCGACGCTGACCAGCGTGAAGAACGACATGAACGGCATCACCCGGGTGACCGCGCCGAGCCCCGGCACCTCGCCGCCCGCGCCGGCCGGCATGCTCGTGTTCATGGTGCGGCGGCTCTGCCGGTACCCGAACCAGGCGACGACCGCGACGAGGGCGAACAGGCCCAGGTAGACGAGGCCCGCGGGGCCGAACAGGCCGCCGTCGCCCAGCGCGTCGGTCCACCGCTTCCCCAACGGGGCGGCCAGCAGCTCGTGTTCGAGCAGGCTGTTGGCCTCGCCGCCGATCGTCGGGCGGGAGAAGAGGGAGAACAGGGCGAAGAACACGGGGAGTTGGAGCAGGCTCGGCAGGCATCCCGCGAGCGGGGACACCTGTTCCTTCGCGTGCAGCTCCAGGACCGCCTTCTGGAGTCGCTCCGGGTTCTTGCCGTGCTTCTTGTTCAGTTCGGCGATCTTCGGTTGCAGTGCCTGCCGCGCCTTCTGGCCGCGCGCCGACGCGCGGGACAGGGGGTGGACCAGGAGGCGTACCAGCGCGGTCAGCAGGATGATCGCGGCGGCTGCGGCGGAGGCGTGGAAGAGGGGTTCGAGCAGCGCGGCGAACCGCTCGACCAGGGACGCGAGGACGGACATGGTGGGTGAGCCCTCCGGGGGGTCTCGTCGTGCCGGGGTGGGGGTGGTGCGGCATGACGACTCACGCGGGCAGGCGTGTCCCACCGGAGAGGCCGGGGTGTCCTTACGCGGCCCGGTCGTGACCTGGGGGTGCCCTACGCGGTGGTCGTCCGGAGGGCGAGTCCGGGCGCTCGGGGCCGGGAGCGGCCCGAGGCGTCGGGGTCACGCTGGGGGAGGAAGGCCGTACGGCGGGCCCGGTCCCGGATCGCCGTACGGATGCGCGTGCCCGGGACGGGGGGCGCGCAGCGGGCGGCGAGGAGGCGGACGAGGGCGAACGCCGAGCCGATCGCGGCGGCCACGGCGAGGGCGGTGAAGAAGGGGGCGGTGTCGAGGAGGAGAGTGCCGGCGAGGAGTACGAGGAGGGCGCCGAACGCCCGTACCGGGAAGCGGTCTTGGAGACGTTCCCTCATGCCGCTCCCCCCTCTTCCGCTCGGTCCGGTCGCTGCCTGTGCCCTGAAGACGAACGGGCCCGGCCGGTGGTTCCCGCTCCCGGCGATCTTTTCCGCCGGCCCCGGGACGGCCCACGATCTCCGCCGGCCCCGAGACACCGGCCCGGCCCGCGCCCCGCTCAGCCCCGGCGCTCGCTCGACACCAGCTTCCCCCACACCACCAGCCGGTAGCGGGACGTGTACGCCGGGGTGCACGTGGTCAGCGTGATGTACGCCCCAGGTATGTCGTACCCGTACCCGGGGTGAACGATCGAGCGGGGTACGACCCGTAGTACTCCGGAGTCACGGGCCGAGGTCTGCGGAAGGATCCGGTCGACGACGTACGTGTGGACGGTGGACGCGGTCTCCACCCGGAGGGTGTCTCCCCGCCGGAGCCGGTCGAGGTGGCGGAAGGGCTCGCCGTGGGTGTTGCGGTGGGCGGCGAGGGCGAAGTTGCCCTGGCGGCCGGGCTGCTGGGTGCCGGGGTAGTGGCCGGCGTACCCCTTGTCGAGGACGCCCCGTTTGCCGATACCCTCGGCCACGGGGACGCGGACGCCGAGCCGAGGCAGGACGAGGACGGCGTACGCCTGGGAGTCTCGGGGGGTAGTACCTCCGGACGACCGGCCCGGGTTCCCGTCGGTGGGGCCGGGGTCGACGGAGGGGTCCTCCTCGGGGGAGCCGCCTCGGGACGGCTGCCCCGCGTTCTCCCACTGCCGCTCCAGCGCCTGGACCTCGCGTTCGGCGCCCTGTCTGGCCGCCTGGTTGGTCCACCAGAGCTGGTGGACGACGAGCAGCAGCACCAGCACCCCGGCGGTGACGAGGAGTTCGGCGCCGGTCCACAGGAACCGGCGGCGTCGGGCGCGGCGGCGCAGGGCTCGGTGCAGGGAGTGGTGTTGGACGACGGGGTTCGGCACGCGGGACCACCTCCGCCACGTCGGGCTCGTTCCCGGGGTTCCCGTCGCGGGGGTTCCCGTTCCCGGGGTGCCCGGACGATAAGGGATGCGGACCAAACTCTCCAGACCTGCCCATTCACGGCGTCGCGTTCGTCCGGTCGAACCCTTCTTCCATCGGTTTGTGAAAGGGCTGTCGTATGTCTCGACAACACGGCACGACACCCCTGATGCTTCCTGTCGCACCCCCCACAAGGCCGGTTGGACGACCGGCCCTCCCCACAACCGTCGATCGACGACGATCGAAGCGGAGTAGCCATGATCCGACGCAGGACACTGCTCGCGGCCGGCGGCGGCGCGTTCCTCGGCACCGCCCTGGCCACCGGCACGGCCCGAGCCGACGCGACGATTGCCGTCAACCCCGGCTCCACGTACGGCACTTGGGAGGGCTGGGGCACGTCCCTGGCCTGGTGGGCGAACGTCTTCGGCGCCCGGGACGACTTCGCCGACATCTTCTTCACCACCAAGTCGACGACGTACAACGGCACTTCGCTCCCCGGCCTGGGCCTGAACATCGCCCGCTACAACCTGGGCGCGTGCAGCTCGAACTCGGTGGGCGGCGAGTCGATGGTGGCCTCCGCCAACATCCCCGCGTTCAAGCAGATCGAGGGCTACTGGCAGGACTGGAACAACGAGGACCCCACCTCCTCGGCCTGGAAGTGGACGGCGGACGCCAAGCAGCGCGCCATGCTCCAGAAGGCGGTCTCGCGCGGCGCGACGACCGAGCTGTTCGCCAACTCACCCATGTGGTGGATGTGTTCGAACCACAACCCGTCCGGCGCGGCCGGCGGCGGCAACAACCTCCAGACCTGGAACTACCGCCAGCACGCCTCCCACCTCGCGGCGGTCGCCCTCTACGCCAAGAACAACTGGGGCGTGAACTTCGCGACCGTCGACCCCTTCAACGAGCCCTCGTCGTCCTGGTGGACGGCGACCGGCACACAGGAGGGCTGCCACATGGACGCGACCGTCCAGGCCGCCGTACTCCCCTACATGCGCAGCGAGTTGGACAAGCGGGGCCTAACCGGCGTACGGATCGCGGCGAGCGACGAGACCAACTACGACACGGCGCGCAGCACTTGGAGCGCGTTCTCGTCGACGACCAAGGGGCTCGTCAGCCAGGTCAACGTGCACGGGTACCAGGGTTCCGGCGGCCGGCGGGACGCGCTCTACACGGACGTCGTGACGACGTCCGGCAAGAAGCTGTGGAACTCCGAGACCGGTGACAACGACGGTACGGGCATGTCCATGGCCAGCAACCTCCTCTACGACTTCCGCTGGCTGCACCCCACGGCGTGGGTGTACTGGCAGGTCATGGACCCCTCGTCGAACTGGGCGATGATCGCGTACGACGCCGCGACGCTCGCGCCCGGTGCCGTACAGACGAAGTACTACGTGATGGCCCAGTTCAGCCGGCACATCCGGCCGGGTATGACGATCCTCGACACGGGGGTGAGCTACGCGGTCGCGGCCCTCGACCGGTCGGCGAACCGGCTCGTGATCGTCGCGGCGAACACGGCGACGTCCGCGCAGACGCTGACGTTCGACCTCTCCCGGTTCACCTCCGTCTCCGGGGGGTCGGGGGGTGTCGTACCGCGCTGGAGCACGCTGACGACCGGCGGCGGGGACCTCTACACGGCCCGTTCGGACATCCGGGTGTCCGGCAAGACGGTCGCGGTGCCGTTCGCGGCGAAGTCGGTGCAGACGCTGCAGATCGACGGGGTGGTCGTGTAGGGGGTACCCGGGTATGACATACCACCGTAGGCCCGGGGTCCGGACCCACCCCGGCCTGCGGATACCTCACCTTCGTCACCCGCGGGCAGTACCGTGTCGTCCATGCGCCCCGACACGCCCGCCGAGAACGTCGACCACACCGCCGAAGCCGCCCGCCTGGAACGCACCGTCGCCCTCCACCCGGAGGACGCGGAACCGCTCCTGCTGCGGGCGGCGGCCCACCTGGAACTGGCCGGCGACCGCCCCGCGGCAACCGCTCTGTACGACCGCCTGCTGGCGACCCCGGACACCCTGGACGCCCCGCACCTCACCCGCGCCCTGAAGGCGGCCAACCTCTGGGAGTACGGCCACGAGGCCGAGGCCCGCGCGATCATCGACGGCATCCGCGCGACCGCTCCGCGCGACCCCGCGCCGTGGGTGATCGTCGCGGAGGCGCTGGAGTCCCACGACGAACTGGAGGCGGCGGAGGCGACGTTCACGGAAGGTGCCCGCCTGCTCCTGGCGGACGTGGCCGAACCCCCGTACTCCACCCACCCGTTGCTCTTCGGCCGGCACCGTGTACGCCGCATGCTCGGCGCCGCCCACGATGACTGGGACCAGCTCGCCGACACCCTCCACACCTCGCCGGTCTCCCTCGACGAACTCCACGACCCCAAACGCGTCTGGTCGTTGGGCTCGGAGAACCCCGCGGAACTGGCCGCCGAGATCTCCCGCCTGCGCGCCGAACTCGGCGCCTACCGCGAGGCGTTGTCCCGCCCCTTCCCGGTCGCGGTCCTCCACTGGCCGGCCCCCGAACTCACGGAACTCCTCTCGGCATACCCCTCCCTCGGCGCCGAATACCCGTCCCACGAAGCCCACTTGGCGACCATAGAGTCCTCCCTCCGTGAACTCGCCGCGTCCGGCACGCCCAACTTGGGCATCGTCACCGGCACGGTCCCCTCCTACGAGGCGTTCGCCGCGTCCGAGGGCACCTCACCGTCCGATCCGACGCTCCTGCCGCAGTACGCCACGACGTTGGCGGCGCGGGGGCGCGCGGTGGCGTGGCCGCCGCAGCGGGGGGCGGAGTGCTGGTGCGGGTCGGGGAGCGCGTACGGAGAGTGTCACGGAACGGACCGAAAGTCGTAACACCAGGTCACAAGAGTCACTTTCCCACCGCTACCACTACACCTTCACAACTCGCCCACGCTAACGTCGCACACAACCAGTTCAACTGGCGTGCCCGTGCGTGGTCCTGGGTACGTCCCGGTCCGCGAGGAACCCCCGTATGCCTCCTTACCAGCCGTCCTCCGACTGGCAGTTCGACGTACCCACCAGCGGGAGCAAGCAACTCCCCCCGGCGGCACGGTCGTTCGAGTCGCTCGCGCACCAGGGGTACGGCTTCGAGGCGGCGATCGCGGACCTGATCGACAACTCGATCGACGCGGGGGCCCGCAACGTCGTCGTGAGCTTCCTGCGGGACACGGGTGAGCGGGGCGGCCGCGACCGCCTCGTGGGTCTGCTCGTCGTCGACGACGGCGGCGGCATGGACGAGGAGGGGCTGGACACGGCGATGACCGTCGGCGGGCGCGCGGCGTACGCCGACGGCGCGCTGGGGCGGTTCGGCGCCGGTCTGAAGGCGGCCTCCCTCTCGCACGCCGACTCGCTCACCGTCGTCAGCCGCACCAGGCGCAGCCCGTCGGCCGGCCGGCGCTGGCTCACCGCCCACGCGCGGGCCGACTTCACCTGCGACATCGTCGACGCGGTGTACTGCCAGAACCTGGTGGACCGTTACGACGGGGTCATCGGCTGGCACGGCACCATCGTGCGCTGGGACGAGATCCGCGCCTTCGAGACGATCACCGCCGGCCAGACCGACCGCTACCTGAACGACGCGATCGAGCGGCTGGAGACCCATCTCGGCCTCTACCTGCACCGCTTCCTCGCCCGCGAGGGCTTCAACGTGGACATCGTCGTCGAGGACGTCCACACCCGGGAGGAGCTGGACCACCGGGGCGTGGAGCCGATCGACCCGTTCGGCTACCGGGTCCCCGGGAGAGCCGGCTATCCCCGTACGTACGCCGCCCCGGTCGAGGGCGTCGGCGAGGTGACCCTCACGGCGCACGTGTGGCCGCCCAAGTCCCCGCTGGTCGCCTTCCGGGGCATCGGACCGCTCGCCGAGCGCCAGGGCTTCTACCTGTACCGCAACGACCGGCTGGTACAGGCGGGCGGCTGGAACGACACGCGCAGCCCGGAGGGCCATCTCGCGCTCGCCCGGATCTCCGTGGACCTGCCGCCCGAGCCGAACGACGTGTTCGCGCTGACCGTCAAGAAGGACGGCGTCCAGGTCACTCCGGCGTTCGCCCGGGGGCTGGAGCGGGCGCGGGTGCCCGGCACGGACCACACCTTCGCCGAGTACGTCCGTGAGGCCGCGGAGACGTACCGCGAGGCCGCCAAGCGGAACACCGAGGTCAAGCGCGCGGCCGTCGTCCCGCCCGGCAAGGGCATCGACCCGAAGGTGAAGCGGACCCTGCGGGACGAGCTGCCGCAGCTGGAGGGCGACGACCCCGTCTCCTTCGTCTGGGGCAGGGTCGACTCCCCGGAGCTGCTGTTCACGGTCGACCACAAGGAGCGCCTGGTCGTCCTCAACAAGGACTACCGGAACGCCTTCAACGGCGGCCGGCGCGGCGGCTCCAACGACGCGCCCGTCCTCAAGAGCCTGCTCTACCTGATGCTCAACGAGATCTTCCAGAAGGAACGGGTCCGGGCCGTCCAGACCGACAAGGTGGCCCTGTGGAACAGCGTGCTCGTCACCGCCGTCCGGGCCGAACTCGCGCGCGCCGAGGACTAGTTCATCGTTCGTACGGCAGAGAGGCCGACCACCCGCTGTGACCGCCACCGACTCCCTCACCGACCTCCACGGCGAGACTCTCGACGCGATGAACCGGCGCGGCCCGAGACACTTCGCCAAGCTCGCCTTCGCGCTGTCCGACGCCGACGACCCCGACGACGCGGACCTGGTCCTCTTCCACGACCGCATCGTGGCGGCCGCCCCCGACGACGAGTTGCTCGTCCTGTGGCGTCGCCGGCTCACCGCGTGGGACTTCGAGCAGTCCCCCGCGTGGTCGCGGACCCCTCCGCGCACCCCGCAGCGCCGGGCCGAGATCCACGAGAAGCTCGGGTTCGGCGCCGACCTGCGCAAGGCGCTCGACACGGCCGTACCCGTCCACACGGAACCGGGTCCCGTCACCATCAGCCGGGAGTTCCAGCCCTGGTACACCAGGGAGCAGGCGGCGAACCGTTCCTTCTACTGGACCTCGTACGAACGGCTGCTGCGCCGCAAGGGGTGGAGCAGCACGGCGGTGTCCGATCTCGACGAGGCCGCCCACGCGGTCGTCGAGCGGCTCGCCGATCCCACCCGGGAGGACGCCTACGGGGCGCGCGGGCTCGTCGTCGGCTACGTGCAGTCCGGCAAGACCGCCAACTTCACCGGCGTCACCGCCAAGGCCGTCGACGCGGGCTACCGGCTCGTCATCGTCCTGGGCGGCACCCTCAACCTGCTGCGCGGCCAGACCCAGCGCCGGCTCGACATGGAGCTGATCGGCCGGGAGAACATCCTGGGCGCGGCGGACCCGGACGACGCCGACGCGGTCGTAGGGATCGACTACCAGGACGACGAGGACTGGCCGGAGAAGTTCGTCTCGTTCGGCGCCCGTCCGTCCGCCCTCGGCGCCTTCGACATCGAGCGCCTGACCTCCCGCGAACGGGACTACATGTCCCTCGAACGCGGCATCAGCGCCCTGGAGTTCGAGAAGCCGGACCGGACCCGTCCGCTGTACGACCCGGCGAACCTGCACGCGGCCCGCGCCCGCGTCATGGTCGTCAAGAAGAACAAGTCGGTGCTGGAGAAGCTGGTCAAGGACCTCAAGAAGATCGGCCCGATCCTCGGCGAGATCCCGGCACTGATCATCGACGACGAGTCCGACCAGGCGTCGGTGAACACGACGAACCCGAACCGGTGGCAGGACGGCGCGGTCACCCGTACCGCGATCAACGGCCTGATCAGCAGGTTGCTCGGGCTCCTGCCGCGCGCCCAGTACGTCGGCTACACCGCGACGCCGTTCGCGAACGTGTTCATCGACCCGAGCGACGAGGAGGACCTCTTCCCCCGGGACTTCCTGATCTCCCTCCCCCGGCCCGCCGGTTACATGGGGGTGCAGGACTTCCACGACCTGGACGGCGGCGAGGGCGACGCCGAGCGCAAGCACGTCCGGGACATCCCCGACGGCGGCCGGCTCCGGGAAGCCCTCGACGCCTTCGTCCTCACCGGCGCGCTGAAGCTGTACCGCGCCGACCACGGCGTACCGTCCGATCCGTTCCGGCACCACACGATGCTCGTGCACGAATCGGTGCGCATGGCCGAACACGAGCTTCTCGCGCGGGACATCGAGACCCTGTGGCAGAACTCCGCGTACACGGGCCCTGTCGGCCACACCCGCCTGGAGTCCCTCTTCGACCGGGACTTCCGCACCAACGCGGACAACTCCCTGCCCACTCCCCCGGCTTACTCGGACCTCAAGCCGTACGTCCACGAGTCCCGCCGGCTCATCAACCAGGGCGGCAGCCCCGTCCTCGTCGTCAACGGCGCGAGCGAACGCGACTACGCCCAGCCCGCATTGGACTTCGACCGCACCCCGAACGTCTGGAAGATCCTCGTCGGCGGGACGAAGCTGTCCCGGGGGTTCACGGTCGAGGGTCTGACCGTCTCCTACTACCGGCGTACGACCCAACAGGCCGACACCCTCATGCAGATGGGCCGCTGGTTCGGCTTCCGGCCCGGGTACCAGGACCTCGTCCGGCTCTACATCGGCCGCGAGGAGCAGCTCGGCAGCGGCCGTGCCGCGCGGACCGTCGACCTGTACGAGGCGTTCGGGGCGATCTGCCGGGACGAGGAACTCTTCCGCGCGGAACTGGCGCGGTACGCGCCGCTGGTGGAGGGGCGGCCCCAGGTCACGCCGGCGCAGGTGCCGCCGTTGGTGGCGCAGCATCTGGGGTGGGTGCGGCCTTCGGCTCGGAACAAGATGTTCAACGCGGAGTTGGTGGAGGTTCGGTCGCCGGGGATCCCTATCGAACCAACCGTGTACCCAATGGACAGCGCTGCGCTCAGACGGAACACAGAGCGCTGGCGTCCGCTGCTGAACTCGCTCGGTGCGGCCCCGGTCGTGTTCAGCAGCCCGCCGGACGGCACCGGCTCGCGGGCTCGAACCTTCCAAGCGCTGACTGGCACCATCACTCACAGCCGCCTCCTCGATGTTCTGTCCGAGCTGGAGTGGGAGAAAACAGGCCATTTCGACCCCCATCTGGCCTATCTCAGGCAACTCGACGGCACACTCGCCAAGGTGGACGACTGGCTGCTGCTGTCTCCGCGCCTGGCCACCAGCACACGCGCCGAGGCCAGCTTGCTCGGTTCACTGCCGCTGTCTCTCGTACGCCGTACTCGGCAGAGCGGTAAGGCATCCTTCGGCCGTATCGCCAGTGTCGAACACAGCTCGGCGGCCAAGCACTTGATCAACGAGGCAGCCGCAGAGGCTGTCAGCGGCACCGGAATCGGGCCTGCGACGGGAGTGGCAATCCTGTACGCCGTCGTGGAGACAGACAACGACGCCGATGTACACGCGGTCATCCGCGATGGGGCCGCAGATCCGGCCAAGACCGTGATGGCGTTCACCTTGATCCCACCGGCTTCGGCGGTGAGCGCGGACCGTCGGCTAGTGCGTTTCCGTGCCAGGAACTCGCGCACTGACAGCGTGACCATCCCAGCCAACCCGCTCTGACAGACGCCGCCTTGGGTCTAGGCTCTGGACGTGTCCGATCAACCACAATGGGAAGCGCCGGAAGGCTCCTGGGCTTCCTCCGCAGCCCGGCGTCGCAACATGCAGGCGATCCGCAGCCGTGACACGAAGCCCGAGCGGCTGATCCGGAAGCTCGTGCACGCGCAGGGGCTGCGGTACCGCGTGGCCGCCCGTCCCCTGCCGGACCTTCGCCGGACCGCCGATATGGTGTTCCGTCCGGTGAAGGTCGCCGTTTTCATCGACGGCTGCTACTGGCATGGCTGCCCTGAGCATTACGTTCCACCGAAGACGAATTCCGGATACTGGTCGGAGAAAGTCCTCCGCAATGTCGAGCGGGACCGTGACACCGACCGTCGCCTCGAAGAGGCCGGATGGCTCGTGCTCCGTTTCTGGGAGCACGAGTCATCAGCTACTTGTGCCGACCAGATTGCGTCGGCGGTTAGCCGTCGGCGCGCTTCTGCCGCGCGGCGCGTCTGAAACTGACACGTCGAGCGCCATCTGCTCCGTAGCATCGGTTTCTGCGGCCGAGCCGTCGAGGTCCAGGTCGTATCCCTTAAGGAGCTCGTCACGGTACTCCGGCCGGAGTACAGCGGCAATAGCCCTGCCCACCGCCTCGGCGACCGGCGGAGGGAAAGCATTTCCTACCTGCCGGTACTGGGCGGTCTTCCTTCCCTGGAATTTCCATTCCGTCGGAAATCCCTGAATGATCGCGGCCTGCTCAACCGTCAGCATGGGGCCAGCAGGACGGAAGAGGTCACGCTCCGGATCGCACTTCTCGGGATCGTTGGCGACCCCCATCCCGTCCACGCCGAGAACCCCCCAGGCACGCTTGGCCCGGGTCGGCCCAAGATCCGCCCCACCGTGCTTCTTCGAGCCGCCGACCAGCGTCGGAGCAACCCCCTTGCCTTGGGCGGCCGCCTCAGAAGCTTTCTTCAGCCATTCCTGGTAGACCTGCTTGCCCGTACGCTCCCCGGGCTTAGGCCGCTCGCCGAACATGTTCTTCGTCCAGAACTTCCGGCAGCGCGCCTCCATGCTGGCGGAAAGCTCCTCAACTACCGTCGCCTGCTTCCCCAAAGCCTTGACGGGCCAGACGAATTGATTCGGTCCGAGCGCACTCTTGTGGATCACGACCAGAATTGCACGCGGCCGAAGCTGAGGGACACCGAAGTTACTCGCGTCGATCCGGCGCCAGACCTTCCGCATGGCCCGGTCCTGCTCGGCAGCCGACCAGTTCTTCTTGACCTCGGGAACCGCATAGCCAAGCTCCCCCAGTTCGCCAAGGATCTGCCTGCGGTAGTCAATGAAGACCTCCGGGGGTTCCAGGATCCCCCGGACGTTCTCAATCATGACCGCTCTCGGCAGGAGATCACGAATAATCTTGAGCGCGTCCGGAAACAGATCACGTTCGTCCTCCTGACCCAACTGCTTCCCCGCAAGCGAGAAAGGCGGGCAAGGAACGCCTCCGGCAAACAAATCTAGCTCGCCTTTTCCGACCGTGAGATCGCGGCGCATGTCGGACTGAAGGAATTCCTTCACGTCCATAGATTCAAGGCTGTGGGCCCGCGCTTCGTCCCACCCCGGCCAGCCGCCCACATTCGCCCGGAGAGTGTCCACCGCGTTTGGGTCCCACTCCACGAGCCCCAGGTGATCAAACCCCGCGCTGTGCAGACCGACAGCTTGTCCGCCCGCCCCCGCACAGATCTCCAACGAGGTCAGTGGCGAGGTGAACTGCGGGCGCTCGCGGCCGCTCATAGGGTTCCTTCCGGGAGTGACTCAAACCGGCCCCAGTGTTCCAGAGAGCATGATCGCTCGCTGACTCTTAAGGCTCACGGCACGACGAGTGTCCCACCCGCCCCCGCCTCAGCCCCAAACGGGGCCAGGGCAGGATCAGCTAACCCTTGCCCTGGCGCCGGAAAACAAGGCGTTACCCCCGTCAACCCCTAATGTGCCGCAACAGCGCCTCAATGTCGCCAGGCGCGAGCCCCGCTGCCACGGACGGCTCCTCTTCCAGGTCAGCGAGCTGCTGAACCGTCGGATCGTCCAGAATCCGCCCCATGAACTCCAGCTTCTGGTCCATCCTCACCTCGACCACCTCGTCGATGGTGTCGCGCGCCGCCAGCACCGTGACCCTCGTCTCGGTATCGGGAGCCAGGCCCAGACGGTGAATGCGGTCAAGGCTCTGGAGGTACCGGCCGGCCATGAAGTCGCGGTCCACATAGACGGCGTCGTGGCAGACATGGTGAAGACTGATCCCCTCCCCCAGCGTCGCCGGGTTGGAGATCAGGACCATGCAGCTGGGGTCCTCCCGGAAGCGGCGGAGCTGCTCCTCCCGGTCAGGCGTACCGCCGTACACGACGGCCGGGCTGTACTTCTCCAGCATCTGCGCCAGCGTCGTCAGGCTGCGTACGAAGGTCGTCCAGACCAGCGTCTTGCGGCCCTGCGCCGCGTTCTCCGCGATGATCGCCAGCGCCTCCTTGTACTTGGGCGACAGCTCGTAGTCAGGGAGGTTCTGGACCAGCGAGTACAGGGAGCTGCCGACCGGGATCTCCAGCGGAGGCAACTGGTAGGCCAGCGGCTCGTACTTGGTGGCGCCCTCCAGCAGCAGCGCCGGGCTGGTCGCCGCCATCAGCAGGCGCAGCGCCGTCTTGCCGAGCGCGCTCAGGTCCTCCCGGGCGGTGCCCGCGGCCATGCCGCCGACCAGGGAGCTGTAGATCTCGGCGTGCAGGGCAGGCATGTCGACGTAACGCATCCGCAGCGTCATCGGCGGGAGGCCGAGTTCCTGTTTGGTCGTACGCGTGAACAGCGGCCGCAGGACCGTGCTCGCGTAGGCGAGGTCGCCGCCGGCCACCGCGCGGGTCACGGTGCGCTGGCCGTGGCCCGGCCAGACGAAACCGAGCAGGTTCTCCAGATCCTTGGCGCCGTTCGGGGCCGGTGTTCCCGTGAGGATCAGGCGGCGTTCCGCGAGCGGGCCGAGCGCCATGCAGGCGGCGCCGTACGTTCCCCGGGCGCCCAGCTTCATCCGGTGCGCCTCGTCGAGGACGATCATCGAGGGCGCGGACTTGAGCCAGTTCGCCAGCAGGGGCAGCGAGCGGTCCAGGCGTTCGTAGTTGACGATGAGCACCTCCGCCCATTCGTCCAGTGAGCCGTCCAGTACGTGGGTGCGCAGTGGGTAGCCGAAACAGACGACGGTTTCGTAACGCCAGGACTCGTACGCCGACTTGGGGCAGACGACCAGCAGCCGCGTGGCGTTCCCCCGGGCCCGCTGTGCGGCGTACACAGCGAGCGCCACACGCGTCTTTCCGGCTCCGGGCACGCTGAAGTTCGCCCCGTGTCCCAGGGAGAGCAGCTTGGCGATGTCCCGGCGCTGGAAGGTGTTGAGGTCTGCCGCCCAGGTGTCCCCGAGCAGGCTGAGCACCTCGTCGGCGGCGACCTCCGAGGGGGCGGTCGCGGAATGCGACAGCCGTTCCTCGACCAGCCTGGAGTCCTTGACCACGCCGGATACGAGGTTGCGCAGTTCCGGTGCCCACTCCACGCCGGCGTGGTCGGGCCAGCCGCTGAGGACGCCCAGGTCCGCGAGGAGTTCGTCGAGCGCGACCGAGGCGGAGAGCGGGCCCAGCTGACCGCCGGTACGGAACCGGGCGGCCAGCTGGACGAGGTCCTGGCGGTACTGCTCGGTGGTCCGCAGGACCACACGGGTGCGCGTGTCGTCGAACCCCAGGTGCAGAGACGTTTCCGTCACCGGTTGCCCTCCGCCGTGGCGGCGGCGATCAGCCAGGAGACGCCGTCACCGGGGTTGGGGATACCGCGCCCGGCCTGCTGGGCGAGCTTGCGCAGGCTGGTCTGGAGCTTGAGGACGGCCTCGTCGAAGGCTTCCTCGTCCAGGCTGTTGGAGGTGCGGGCCTGGACCACTTCGATGACGCACTGGTCGATGCTGGCGCAGGCGTCCGCGAGACGGGCCGGGGCGAGCTGCTTGCGCTTGCGCAGCCGGGCCTGACGGCCGGCGCTCTCGATCGCCTGGTCGAAGGCGCCCTTGGCCTGGTCAATCACGGACTGGGCCGGAGCCTTCTCGCTGTCGGGCACGCCCGCCGTGGTGTTGCGGACCGTGGCCGCCGCACGGAGGATGCGGTCGTTCAGCGCGCGGGCAGCCGACACCGCCGACGAGGCCGCCGGCACGTCGAGGCCGAGGCCCGGGATGGACACCGACTCGGCCTGTACAGCCGTACCACTGTCCGCCAGCTCCGCCGGCAGCTCCTTCCCCAAGTACCCCTCCTTGAGGAACGCCTCGTCGATGTGGCGGACGTCCGTCTTCGAGAAGCCGAGCAGGATCGCCGCGAGACGCCACTCCTTGAGAATCTCGGCCTGGTCCCGGTCGAGGGTCTCCAGCTTCACGTAGAGCCGCTGGAGTTCCTTCAGCCGCTCCTGCGCGCCCTCCCAGTCGACCAGCCGCAGCGCGACTCCCCCGCCGCTCGCGCTGCGGTCGTTCAGCTCCTTGATGACGCTGAGGATCCACCGTTCCTGGTGGTACGTCGCCGGCTTGATCCGGAAGTCCTTGGCGATCTGCTCGGGCGTACGGCCCCGCCCCGCCTGCTCCTCCATAGCGAGCAGCCGGTTGATGTACGAGTAGTCGCGCCGCTGGTCCTGGCGGAGCTGGAGCGCGAGTTCCACGGCATCGATGTCGGCCTGGGTGAACGACGCGGGGAGTACGCCCACCCGCATCGTCTGCTTGCCGAGTTCCCTCAGGGCGACGGCGCGGGTGTTGCCGTTGACCAGCACACCGTGGTGGGTGACCAGCCCAGGGTCGTTCTGGCCGAACTTGTCCAGATCTTCCTGGAGCTTGTCGAAGTCGGGGTCCCTCAGCTCCGGGTTGGACGGCTGGGCCTTGAGCAGAGCGGTCAGGTAGGTCTGGCCGGCGTCCCCGAAGGGATCCTGGTCCAGGTTCCGGTCCTGGTCAGGCTTGTGGCTGCGCTGGGCACGGATGCGGTGCGTACCCGGGTTGAGGTAGAGGTCGGCCAGCGGGAGGTCGACCACGTCTACGTGGATCTGCTGCCCGTTCCAGTCAACCGTGACGGTCTCCCGGGTACCCCCGGACGACCTGACCTCCTCCAGCCTCTTCTTGATCAGGTCACTGAACTGCTCCGCGCGAGGCGGCGGCGGGAACTCCCGCACCATGGTCTTCCCCATACCTTTCTGTCGCCGGTCCTGCCGAACTCCGTTGCCGGTCGTGGAAATCAGTCGTCCATGTCCTCAATGGCCCCCGCCACCGCGTCACGCGACTCCTGGGGGAGCGTCCGGTAGATCCCCCAGGTCTTCTCGATCGGGCTGAACGAACGCTGGTCGGCGTCCATCCACTTGGCGAAGAGACGCCGCTCCATCGGGGAGAGGTTCTCCACGAGCTCCAGGAAGGCACCGAGGTCGATCTCGCGGTCGGCCCCGCCTCCCGTCCCGCACCTCTTGCACTCGGTGACGAGCTGGAACTCCTCGGTCCCGTCGGAGTGAAGCACCTTACGCCGGGAGACGTTGAGCTTCGACAGTTCGATGCCGCCCTCCTCGTACGTCTCGCCGGCGCCCACGCCACACGAGCGGCACAGGTGGTTGTCGTCCTGGAAGACCTTCGAGCGCTGGGCGGCGGTCAGGCTGGCCTTGTGCTTCGGCGCCTTCGACTTTCCGGGGATCCAGACGTCGGCGCCCCGGGTCACGAACCGCTGCTCCTGCTGGAGCAGGGTGGGGTCATCGCGGCTCGTGTCGATCCGCCAGCCGTGGTCCCGCAGGTCCCGCGCCCGGCGGTCGATCTGCGCGACGTCGGGGAACGCCTCACGGAGCTGGTTCTTGGTGAAGATGTTCCCCTCACCGACCACAGAGACCAGCCACAGCGCGGCCCGCACCATGCTGCCGAACTTCTTGTCCTGGTAGGACGGAACGATTTCCATGAGCGCCTCCTGAACTCGTGCCGACGGCACGCCTATTACTACTTCGGAGAGTGCCGCGACAACGACTGACTGCGCACGGCAGACGAACTCCGCGTTCCCCCGCTCCTCAGCGGCTCATCCAGCTGACACCACCCCCAGGGCAAAAGTCCAGAGCGATTCCCTCTTGCCCGGTAAAGCAATTCAAGAGAGCTGGACTTGCTCTTTGCGAGCAAGTCCAGCTCTTACGGGAAGGCGGGATAACCCAGCTATGGCGGCACCGCTCTTAGGGCACAATTGACGGACCACAGACATGACTTGGAGCGGCCCCGACGCCACACCTGAGGGACCCAGGAAGGCATAACCGCATGTCATCACCAGGAAGCAGCCCGGTCAGGGGCGGTTGGCTGGACCCCTCGAAGGGGTTCCACGCAGACGTTCAGCCCAGGAAGCGGCAACTCGCGTTTGCCTTGCGGTCTCTGTGCCGCCTGCTGAGATCGACAGATCCACACAGACCGGGAGATACCCCGCCTCTGCTGCGTGAGGCGGCGAAACGCCTGGGCTGCACTCAGGATTCACTGTCCCGGTACCTGAACCGCGCGCGGATTCCGCGCGCGGAATTCATTAAGCGCCTGTACGACGAAGCTCGTGCCGACGCCACCGCCAGCGGGCAGGAGGCCGACATCACCCTTGAGGCTTTGCTCGCCCTGCACACCAGCGCTCTGGATGAACAGCGGGGGCGCGACCACCCTGAACTGGACGACCAACTCGACGTGCTCACCGAGCAGATCAAGGCTCCCTGCGCGGCATGCGAGAACCGTCACCAGAAGCAGCAACGGGACGCCTCGCGGCTGAGGTCCGTCCGGAGGGAGATCACGAGGCTGCGTACGGAGGTAGCAGAGCTGAAGGCCGAGCGGTCCGAGCTGCGAGCCACCGAAGCCGGCCTGCGGGCGGATCTGGCAGCGCTCAGAGCGCAGCCTCTGCTGCCGGTCCCCCGTCCGCCACGGGACCGGCAGCAGAGAACGAAGGACACCCGGGCGGCACGACAGCTAGTAGCGCAGGCAACCGAACTGAGCAGCACCGGACGCGAAGACCTGGCATCCACCCTGATCAGACAGACCACGGCAGAGGTCATGACGCCAGCCGAGACCGCGCTGGTGGTGGTGGGACTGAGACAGCATCCCGGGGGAGACCAGCTGGCCGACGATCTGATCCACGTGTACGGCCGGGATCAGGAGAAGGAAGACGTCATGGCAGTAGCAGTGGAACTCCACGACGAAGGAGCGGCGGATGACGCCGGCGCGATACTACGGGCCTCGCTAGGCCACCGCGCCGGCGTCGCGCCCCGAGATCAGGCCGCGTCCGCCTCGTACCGCACCTGAGCCCGGTCCAGGAAGTCGTCCGGGTCATGCCCGCGAGCGGACGTCCAGTGCAACAGATCCGCGATCAGCTCGACTGCGGACGCCTCCATCACCGCACCCACCCGCCACCCACCACAAGCCTCCTGATACCTCTCAACCGCCGCCACAGCCCGAGCGATCCGCAGACACTCACTCCCCCGCTCAACGGCAATCTCGCACCACACCGCCTTACCCACAGCGGTAAGCACCGTCCCCCAGTCCACCGCGAGCGCACCGAGGAGATGAAGCCCCCGCCCGCACTCCTCGTCGCACCCGGCCGCCCTGAGGGACGGCACGGTGCTGCTCTTGTCATGGATCTCGACCCGCAGCCGCTCCGCCCTGCTCTCCAGGACCAGCGTCGCCGCCGCCCCCTCCCCGACGTGCTTGACGACGTTGGTGGCGAGTTCGGTGACGAGGAGTTCGGCCTCCTCGGCGGCGGCCGGCATCCCCCACTGGGAGAGCTGCTTGGCCACCGCCCTCCGCAGCAGGGGTACTTCCGCCGGCGCCGCCTCGAAGGGCAGGACACAGCGGAGTCGAGGTTCGGTGACGTCGTAGCCGGGCACGGCCACTCCTCCCTCCCTGGCCACACGCGCGCTGCGCTCGCCGTGTCCGTACGGCCGCACTGCGTGGCTGACTTGGTGGCCGAGCATGACACGGCCTGGAGGTCCCCCTGTGCAACTTCTCACCAGAAGTAATTCCATCGAGTGAACTCGGCGTCACTGAACACCACTTCACCTCCCGGCCTGGAAGGGTGCGCCACACGACATCCCAACTCGCCTGGACGGAACGCCACATGCGTGAACGGATCACCACCCGCCGACGCCAACTCGGCGCCACGATGCGCAAGTTGCGGGCCCGCAAAGGGTTCACCCTCGAAGAGGCGGGGGAACTCGTCGGCGTCTCCAAGGCCACGGTCAGCCGGTACGAGACAGAGGCCGGACCGGTCAGGTGGATCATCATCGAAGCGCTCTGCCGCGAGTACGGGACAACCGAGGTCGAGCGCAAGGCGATCGTCGCTCTCGCCAAGGACTCGAAGCAGCAAGGGTGGTGGCGTCCTTACGCGGACTCCATCCCCGAAAGCATGGATCTGCTGCTGACGTTGGAGGACGACGCCGTACGGGAGAACCACTTCTCCTGCGTCTACGCTCCTGGACTTCTCCAGACTCGCGCCTACAGCACGGCACTTCAGGTCGCCAACGAGATCCAGCTCGCGCCCGACGAGATCGAACGACTGGTAGACATCCGCATGAAGCGGCAGGAGATCCTGCTCCGCCCGAAGCCTCCCCGTATGTGGGCCATCCTCGACGAGTCCGCCATCCGCAGGGTCGTCGGTTCACCTCAGGTCATGCGGGAACAACTCGACCGGCTCCTCGAAGCATCGGAGTCCTCTCACATCACCCTTCAGATACTGCCGTTCTCCAAGGGCGCGCACACCGCTGCCCTGGGAAGCTTCGTCATCATCGGAGGAATCGAACCAGCGCTGGACGTGGTGTACGTCGACCTCCATACCGGTTCCCTCTTCCTGGAGAAGGACGAGGAACTGGACCGTTACAGGCTTGCGTTCGAATACCTCCAGGCACAAGCATTGGACATGGAGGCGTCCGCCGCCATGATCCGCCGTGCCCGCAAGGAGCTGTAAATGCCCGCCGGTCCCACGCTTGCCTGGTTCAAGTCGTCGTACAGCGGCGGCAACACCACCGAGTGCGTGGAGTGCGCCGGCACCGGCCACGGCACCCTCGTCCGCGACTCCAAGCAGCCCGACACCGCTGTCATAGCCGTCCGGAAGCAGGCGTGGTCGTCCTTCATAACCGCCCTGCGCGGCTGAGCAGACACACGCCGCCCCACCCCGTCAGAATGGCCCGATGCGCCGCCTCGTAGTCATCGACGCCCCCTCCAACCTCGGCCTCCGCCCGCCCACCGAGGGCACCGTGCCCGGCTGTTACAAGCTCGCGGGCGCGCTCCGCGAGCAACGGCTCGTGCAACGCCTCGGTGCGTACGAGGGCGGAGTCGTCGTCCCGCCCCGCTACGACCGGGGCAACTGGCAAGAGGGCGACGGGGTGTTCAACGCCGAGGCGATCGCCGGGTACACCCGTAGGCTCGCCGATCGGATCGAACACCACGTCCGCGCAGGGGACTTCCCGGTCGTGCTGGGTGGGGACTGTTCCATTCAGCTCGGTGCCTCGCTCGCGCTGCGGCGGATCGGGCGGTACGGGCTCGCGGTCGTCGACGGGTCCGCCGACTTCCGGCACCCCGGGAACTCCGACCGGGTCGGTGCGGCGGGCGGTGAGGAGTTGGCCATCGCGACGGGGCGGGGGCAGCGGGATCTGACGGACCTCGAAGGGCTGCGGCCGTACGTCAGGGACGAGGACGTACGGGTCCTCGGGATCCGGGACTACGACGAAGAGCGGGCCGAACTCGCGGAGTTGAGGATCTCGAACGCGACGGTGGGTGAGATCCGGGAGTGGGGGGCCGGGGACATCGCGGGCGCGGTCGTGCAGAGCCTCGAAGTCCCGGTGACCGACGGGTTCTGGGTGCATCTGGACGCCGACGTCCTGGACCCGTCCGTCATGCCGGCCGTCGACAGCCCCGACCCCGGCGGGCTCCTGCCTGCCGAACTCACCTCCCTGCTACGGCCGTTGGTGCAGTCGGAGCGCTGCGTCGGCTTCAACCTCACCATCTACGACCCCGACCTCGACCCCGACGGTTCCTGCGCGGCCCTCCTCGCCGACATCATCCAGGCGGCCTTCGGCCAACCCCGTTGAGTTCAGGGGACATCCAGGACGAGGTCGTCACCCTGTACCGACAGAGCCGCAGCAGCAGGGCGTTCCTGCCGACCATGATCTTGGGCACGCTCCAGACGGAGGCGTACGCGACGGTGATTCTGCGGCAGGTCGTGGAGTTCCTCGGGGTGCCGGACGATGTGCCGGCCGGGGTCGCCAAACGGATGGAGCGACAGGGGGGCAGCTTCAACGGCTGCTGGACGAGATCGAGTTGCCCTCGCTGAAGCTCGGCATTCTTCCCGCGCCGGCGGAGACGGGGGTCGTCCCCATGCCGGGCTTCAACATGTACGACGACAGCCTCGCGTCGTAGGAACTCGTCTCCACCGGCGTCGACATCACCGACCCAGCCGAACTCGCCCTCCACATCGAGGCGTTCGCGGCCATCAGCGGGGCGGCGGTGTACGGGGACGACGCCAAGGCGTTGATCTCCGAGGCTCTCACCCGTTGGAGCGGGGCGAGTTGAGGAATTCCGTGATCGCCCCGTACAGCTCGGCCGGCTGGTCCAGGTGGACGTCGTGGCCCGCGTTCGGAATGACGGTGATGTGGGTGTTGGAGGGGCGGCGGGAGCGCATCTCCGGGGGGTCCGAGGCGGGCATCGTGCCCTGTGCGCCCCGTACGACCAGGGTGGGACAGCGGAGGTGTGTCCACTCCTTCCAGTAGTCCCGGGTGGCCGGTTCGCGGACCGCCGCGGTCATCGTGTCGCGGTCGACGCGGGGGTGGCCGGTTCCGTCGGGGTGCCAGTTCAGGCCGTCGGCCCAGGCCGGGTGGCCCAGGAAGGCTACGGCGTCCTCGTACGAGGGGAAGGGGGACGGCCAACTGTCCAGCCAGGCGCCGATCTTGTCGGGGAGGTCGGGGGCCGCTGCGGCGGGGCCTGCCTCGATGAGGATCAGGGCTTCGACGAGGGCCGGGTGGGCTGCCGCAGTGACGAGGGCGGTCAGGCCGCCGAGGGACTGGCCCAGAAGTACTACGGGTCCTGTTTCCAGGGTCGTCAGGAGGGCCACCGCGTCCGCCGTCGCCGCCTCGCGGGACATGTCCGGTGGGGTGCGGGTGCTGGTGCCGTGGCCCGCGGCGTCGTAGCGGATGACTCGGTGGCCGGCGGAGAGGAGGTGGGTGGCCAGGTCGTTCCATTCGCCCATGTGGCCTGCCAGGCCGTGCAGGAGGAGGAACGGGGGGAGGGGGGCCGGGTGGGGTGGGTGTTCGTCGCGGTAGGCGATTCGGGTGCCGGTGGGGGTGTGGAGGTAGGCGGGCGGGGGTGGGGTCATGGTGGGGGATTCTGGTGCTTCGACACCCCGGCCCGCCTGAGGTTTTCGGCTCCCCGGCCCGCCTGAGGTCTTCGGCTTGCTGACCCACCTGAGGTTTTTGACTCCCCGGCCCGTCTGGGGTTTCGGCTCCCCGGCCCGCCTGGGTCTCCGATCAGAGTTTTCGCATCAGTTCCGCCCTGCCGAACAACAGCGCGTAGCCCTGCGGGAGTTGGGTGATCAGGCGGTCGGTCAGGGTGGGACCCGCGTAGTGGGACAGGGTGGTCAGGACCGAGGTGACGTGCCAACGGGCCGTGTCCGGAGTGGTGTTGCCGAGGCGGGCGGCCACCTTCGATACGAACTCCGCTGCCTTGCAAGGTGGTTGAGGCGAGGCTGCGAGGAGGGCTGTCGCCTCTGACGGGAGGGCGCGGGCCAGGGCCGTTCGCTCCGGGGCGGGGAGGTGGGGGGCCAGGGCCGTCAGGGTGGTGCGGGTGATCTTCTCCGCTTCCGCCGTGGTGGGGTACTGGCCCGTCCGCTTCACCCTCGCCACCAGGTGGGGCCAGGGTTCCGGAGTACGGATCAGGGAGTGTCTCGGTGACGGGACCGCCCTCCCCGAAACCGCGGTGTCCTTGGTCTGCTTCGGGTCGGCCGGGTGAGGCTCCGTCGTCGTCATCTTCTCGTTTCCGCTCGGTCTTCTCTCTGCGCCCCGTCTTCCGCTCCTGCCCCGTTCTCCTCCGGCGACACCTGTGAAGTTGACAGGGGTGGGCTCACGTTCGGGGGTGCCTCAAACCCCTGGGTTAGCCTCGGGAGTAACTCCCAGGAGGTACTCCATGGCCAAGGTTCCCAGCTCGCTCATCGCCGCCGGTGGGCTCGTCGGTGGGTACGGTGTCGCCCGCTGGACCAAGAAGCGCCAGCTCGGCGGGGTCGTGCTCGCCGGTGCGGGGGCCGCTGCCGCCTGGCAGTGGAAGGAGCGGGCCGGCGGGAAGGCCGCGGGAGCGCTCGGGGTCGCATACCTCGCCGCGTTCGCCGGGTCGCATCCTCTGGCGAAGAAGGTTGGGGCCTGGCCGTCCGTGTTCGGGGTCGCGGGGGTCGTGGGGCTCGCGTCGTGGGCGGTCGCGGACCGCAAGGGGGACTGAGGACGCCGTCGTACTTCGGGGCTACCCCGGCAGGGCTAGCAGCACCGTCGCACCTCGGAGCTACCCCGACAGAGGTACCAGCACCGTCGTACTCCGGAGCTACCTCCACAGCGGTACACCCCCCCAGGCGCCGATCCGCAGCCCCGTCACACCCCCACCCCGGCTCCCTCCCCCCGAAACGCCCGCCGATACCCCTGCGGGCTCGTCCCCACCACCCTCCGGAACCGTTCCCGGAACGCCGTCGGTGACCCGAACCCCACCTGCGCCGCGATCCGCTCGACCGGGTACGACGTCGTCTCCAGCAGATACTGGGCCCGCCGCACCCGCGCCCGATGCAGCCAGCGCAGCGGCGTCGTGCCGGTCTGTTCGCGGAAGCGGCGGTTGAGGGTGCGCGCGCTCATGCCGGCCCGCGCCGCGATCTGATCCAGCGTCAAGTCCCTCGCGCACTGGGCCTCCAGCCACTCCAGCAGGGGTTCGAGGGTGGCGCCGGACGGTGCCGGAGGCAGGTCGTGGACGATGAACTGCGCCTGGCCGCCCTCCCGTTCGAGAGGCATGACACACATGCGGGCCGCGTGCGCGGCGACCGCCGAGCCGTGGTCCGTGCGGACCATGTGCAGGCACATGTCCATCGCCGCGGCCGCCCCCGCCGACGTCAGGAACTGGCCGTTGTCGACGTACAACACCTCGGGATCCACGTCGACTTGGGGGTAGCGCTCGGCCAGGTCGGAGGCCGCGATCCAGTGTGTCGTCGCCCGCAGGCCGTCCAGGAGACCGGTCGCCGCGAAGAGGAACGCGCCCACGCAGACCGACGCGATCCGCGTGCCGTTCGCCGCCGCCGCGCGCAGCGCCTCCGCGACTCCCGGCGGGAGCTGCGCCGAGGGTTCGTCCACCCCGGGCAGGATGATCGTGTCGGCCTCGGCGAGGAGTTCGAGCCCGTACGGCGGACGCATCGTGAACGCCTCCGACCGCATCCCGACCCGTACGTCCTCCCCCGCCCGTACGCCGCACACCTTCACGTCGTACGGCGAACGCCCGTCCGGCAGCCGCGCCCAGCCGAAGGTGTCGATCGGCAGGGAGAGGTCGAAGGGGATGACTCCGTCGAGGGCGAGCACGGCAACGGTATGCATGACCGGATATTAGGTGCTCAACGGGTTTCCGCCACACGTCGAGGCCATGTCACGCCCCGGTCGTCGACCCCGGCCGTACGATCATCAGCACCGTCACCGTCGCCCACAGCAGGTTGAACACCCCGGTGAACATGGCGAGTCGGGCAGTCGCCCGCTGATCCCCACCGCCCTCCACCAGCACCTCCTGCCGGGGCAGCACAAGAACGACGAGGACGAGCGCCGCGGCGACCGTCAGCGCCGTCGACACGATCAGCCACGTGTCGCCCATCACCCCCATCGCGCTCGCCGTGGCGAACCCGAGGACGGGCACCGCGATGCCGATGCCCGCGTACACCTGGCAGATCCGGTGCAGCAGCCGTACGGCGGACCCCGCCCGTTCGTCCTCCGGCGCGGCCAGCGCCTTGCGCGCGGCGGGCGGGAACATGCTGGCGGCGACGGTGACCGGACCGACGGCGATGATCGCGGCGAGGACGTGCAGGGAGAGGAGGAGCTTGGTCATGGGGCGACGGTAGGAGGAGGCGGGGATCTTGGAGAAGTGGCGGGATTGTCAGGGGTCGACGGATTCTCGCCAGGACGATGCGCTCCGAAACCCCGGCTCCGAAACCCCAGCCCCGAAACCTCCGCTCCGAAACCTCCGCTCCGAAACCCCGCCACGGAGACCCCCACAACCGCTCACCCCACTTTTCGTTATCGCCCCCTCCCCCACCCCGTCTCCCCCACATGCACCTCACCCGACGCACCCTCCTCAAGGCCACCGCCCTCACCGGAGCCGCCACAGCCCTCCCCGCAACCACAACCACAACCGCGGCCACAGCCGCCCCCGCCGCCTACGCCCACCCCGGCCTCCTCCACACCACCGCCGACCTCACCCGCATGGCCACGAAGGTGAAGGCCAACTCGGCGCCCTACACGGCCGGTTACGCGAAACTCACCGCCAACCGCCACTCCCAGACCGGCTGGAACCCCCGCCCCCAGCAGACGGTGTACCGAGGCGCGGGCAGCCCGCAGAACTACACGCTCCTCTACAACGACCTGCACGCCGCGTACCAGAACGGCCTGCGCTACCACGTGAGCGGCGACGAAGCCCACGCCGACACCGCCGTGAAGATCCTCAACTCCTGGTCCGGCACGCTGACTTCGCTCCAGGGCTCCGCCGACCGCTTCCTCGCGGCCGGCCTGTACGGCTACCAGGCCGCGAACGCCGCCGAACTGGTCCGCGACCACCCGGACTTCGAGCTGGACCGCTTCCGCACGATGCTCACGGAGGTCTTCGCGCCGATCAGCGACAGCTTCCTGCTGCACCACAACGGCGCGGTCGTCACCAACTACTGGCCCAACTGGGACCTCACCGCCGTGGCCTGTGTCCTGGCGACCGGCGTCTTCTGCGACGACCGGGCCCAAGTCGCCCGCGCCGTCGACTACTTCAAGAACGGCGACGGGCTCGGCGCGGTCCGCAACGCGATCCCCGTCGTGCACGACGACGGCCTCGCCGAGTGGCTGGAGGCGGGCCGCGACCAGGGCCACACCCTGCTGGGGATCGGGCTCATGGGCACGGTCTGCGAGATGGCGTGGAACCAGGGCATCGACCTGTACGGGTACGACGACAGCCGGTTCCTGAAGGGCGCCCAGTACGTCGCGAAGTGGTGCCTCGGCGAGCAGGTCCCGTACACGCCCAACACGCGCCAGAAGGGCGCGATCGGCGGCTGGTCCGGCAAGGAGACCGCGTCCGCCGCGGCGTCCGTGGACCCGAACATGACCCGCCCGGTCTGGGCGATGATCGCCAACCACTACACGAAGCGCCGCGGCCTGGACGCCTCGTACGTCACCCGCGTCGCCGCGAAGTCGGCGCCCGAGGGAGGCGGCGGCGACTACGGCCCCAACAGTGGCGGCTACGACCAACTGGGCTTCGGCACACTGGCGTTCACGCGGGACCGGGCGACGGGGAACGGCCGGCTCCCGGGAGCCGGCGCGGGAGCGGGCGCCGCGAGCCCCACCGCGAACGCCTCCGCAGGCACCGGCGCTGACCCCACCACCGGCACGAGCCCCGCCCCCTCGACCGCCCCCAACCACCCCAAGACCCAGAACCTGGCCGCCA
Source organism: Streptomyces sp. 4F14 (assembly GCF_048159485.1). Taxonomy (NCBI): domain Bacteria; kingdom Bacillati; phylum Actinomycetota; class Actinomycetes; order Kitasatosporales; family Streptomycetaceae; genus Streptomyces; species Streptomyces sp. 4F14. The sequence continues at coordinate 28,178 of NZ_JBLRVY010000040.1, read as the reverse complement.
CCGGCCCCACCGACCTCGCCCCCTGGGCCGCCACCGGCATCACCACCCTCGCCGCCGGCTTCCTCCTCCTACGCCGCCGCAACAGGAACCGCGAACTCCAGCCCCAGGCCCGGCAGACCCCGCCCCAGTAGCCCCGGGCCACCGACACCGGCCCGACCCCGGCACCCCAGCTGGCCCTCACCCCCGCACACCCGGCCCGACCGTCCCGCCCCGGCAGACACCAGCCCTCAAGCCCCCACAGCCCGGGACACCGTATAGATCAGCACCCCCGCCAACGCCCCCACCACCGTCCCGTTGATCCGGATGAACTGCAGGTCCCGCCCGATGTGCGCCTCGATCTTCCGCGTCGTGTGCTCCGCGTCCCACCCGGCGACCGTGTCCGTGATCAGGGACGTGATCTCCTTCCGGTACGTCGTCACCACGTGGACGGCCGCCCCCTCGACCCAGCCGTCCACCTTCCCCTGGACGGAGGGTTCGGCGGCCATCCGCGCGCCCAGTGACAGCAGCGCGGCCCGCACCCGCAGGCGCAGCTCGCTGCGCTCGTCCTCGGCGGCGGCGACGATCATGGAGCGGACGGCCGTCCACGCGGACGCGATGAGGTCCTGGACCTCGCCCCGGCCGAGGACCTCGGTCTTGAGGCGTTCGACCCGCGCGCGGGTGTCCGTGTCGGACTGGAGGTCGGCGGCGAAGTCGGCGAGGAACCGGTCGAGGGCGCCGCGCGCGGGGTGCGAGGGCATGTCCCGCATCTCGGTGACGAACCGCAGCAGCTCCTTGTAGACGCGATCACCGATCCGCTTGTCGACGAACCGGGGCGTCCAGCCGGGCGCCCCGCCCTCGACGGCGTCCATCACGGAGTCGGCGTGCAGCACCAGCCAGTCGTGCGCCCGCGCCACCACCAGGTCGACGGCGCGCTTGTGGCCGCCGTCGGCGACGATCTTCTCCAGCATCTTGCCGATGCCGGGCGCGATCTCCTGCGCGTCCGCGCGCCGGGTGATGGCCTCGCCGACGACCGCCTGGACGTCGGAGTCGCGCAGCACCGCGAGCGCCCCGCGCAACGCCGTGGCCAGCTCCGCGGTGACCCGGTCGGCGTTCTGCGGCTCGGCGAGCCAGTCACCGAGGCGGCTGCCGATGCCGACGGAGCGCAGACGCTCCCGTACGACGTCCTCGGAGAGGAAGTTCTCGCCGACGAACTCGCCCAGGGACACGCCGAGGGCGTCCTTCTTGGTGGGGATGATCGCGGTGTGCGGGATGGGCACGCCCATGGGGTGGCGGAAGAGGGCGGTCACGGCGAACCAGTCGGCGAGCGCGCCCACCATGCCGGCCTCGGCCGCCGCCGCGACGTACCCCGCCCAGGCGCCCGCGCCCTCGTGGGAGGCCCACTTCGCCAGCACGTACACGACGGCCACGAAGAGCAGCAGCCCGGTCGCGGTGAGCTTCATCCGCCGCACCCCGCGCTGCCGCTCCTCGTCGGCGGCGGTGAAGGCGGTCATCGTGCGGTACGAGGGACCGGCGCTCCCGGCGCCATCCGTGTCCGCATCCGCTTCCCTGCGTTCCATAAGCTCCACCCGGTCGCCGATCTCCTCCCCATTGTCCTTCTTGCTCCTGGAACGGAAGAGGCGTCCCCGATGGTTCCCACCACCCCCGCGTTCACTCGCGCGGGTGATCCTCCCGGCGCTTGCGGGACTCCCCCAGCAGGTCCCCCGTCGCACCGTGATGCCCTTCCAGCATCCGGTGCCCGCGCCGCTCCTCCTTCAGCTGGCGCCGCTCCTCGCGCCGGTCCAGCTTCTCCTGCTTCAGCGCCGCCCTGGTCCGCTTGCGCTCGATGTCGACGCCGCCCCAGAACGCGAACCCGGTGATCACGACGCGGGGTGCCCCGGGACCGGCGGGGACACCGCTCTCGCGGTGGTCGAAGCCGCCCATGATCCCGATCCCCTTGGAGGCGATCTCGACGCCGGGCGGGACGGTGATCTGGATCCCGCCCATGATCGCCACGCAGTTGATCTCGACCTCGCCGGACGAGAAGTCGGCCTCGCGCAGGTCGAGTTCGCCGCCTCCCCAGAAGGCGACGCAGTTCAGCCGCCGGGGGACGGTCCAACGCCCCTTGCGCTGGAAGCCGGACATGATCGCGACGGCCCAACTCGGCGAGGAATCCCCGCCGCCGACCACCCGACCCGTCCAACTCCCGTCGGTCGGCGGCTCCTTGACCAGGTTCACCGGCGCCTGCGGCACGCCCCCGGGCGCGGGCAGGTCACGGGTGATCGGCGCCAACTCGCCGTACGTACGCGCTTTGTAGGTCGCTTCGAGGCGTTCCTGGAACTCCTCCATGTCGAGCCGACCCTCCGCGACGGCGTCCCGCAGGACTTCCACGACGCGTTCGCGGTCGGCGTCCGATGCGCGCAGTTCCGGAGCGTTGTCGGTCATACGGCCAGCCTACGAGGAAGCGGCGTGCGGCACTACGCGGTGGCTCTGTCCGACGGGGGTTTGGGGGTGTCCCCCAAAGAACGCAGCATTTTCGCGATCACCGCCTCGATGTCCGGCTCCCTGACCGACAGGTCCACCAGCGGATACTCCGCCGCGATCCGCGCGACCAGCGGCGCCGCCGACTCGGACGCCGGGAACGCGAGCCACTGGCGTACGCCCTCGACGCGTACGACGCGGGCGGCGGGGCCCGCGTCGATGGGCGGGAGTTCGCGTTCGAGGTCAACGACGAGGACGCGTTCGCTCTCGCCCGCCTCGTGCAGGCCGGCCAGCGGGCCGTCGTACATCATGCGGCCGTGGTCGATGACCATCACGCGTTTGCAGAGCTGCTCGATGTCCTGGAGGTCGTGGGTGGTGAGCAGGACCGTCGTGCCGCGTTCGGTGTTCAACTCCCGCAGGAAGTCACGGACCTTGGCCTTGGAGACGACGTCGAGGCCGATGGTCGGCTCGTCGAGGTAGAGGACGTCGGGGTCGTGCAGGAGGGCTGCCGCGATGTCGCCGCGCATCCGCTGCCCGAGGGAGAGTTGGCGTACCGGGCGGTCCAACAGGTCGGCGAGGCCGAGGAGTTGGACGAGGCGGTCGAGGTTCTCGGCGTAACGGGCGTCCGGGATGCGGTACATGCGGTGCATCAGCCGGTAGGAGTCGATGAGCGGGAGGTCCCACCAGAGCGTCGTGCGCTGCCCGAAGACCACGCCGATGCGGTGCGCGAGGCGGACGCGTTCGCGGGAGGGGTCGATGCCCGCGACGCGCAGCCGGCCGCCGCTCGGGGTGAGGATGCCCGTCAGCATCTTGATGGTGGTGGACTTCCCGGCGCCGTTCGGGCCGATGTAGCCGACCATCTCGCCGCGCTCGACGGTGAAGGAGAGGGAGTCGACGGCCCGCACCTGGGAGCGCTCGCGCTTCAGGAAGCCGGTCTTGCGGCGGACGTCGAACACCTTCTCCACGCCGTCCACCTGGATGAATGCGGCCATGGTTCAGCTCCCTGTGCTCCGGTACGACCTGACGCCCGCGCGCCAGACGAGCCCCGCCAGCGCGCAGCACAGCGCGGCGACCAACGGCGCCGCCCACGCGGCCCCTTGGGGCAGTCCCAGCGGGTACGGGCGGCCCAACACGTGGGACGCGGGCACCCAGTTGACGAACGCGAGCGGGAAGACGAACGTCACCCCGCGCACCAGCTCCTTCGCGAACACGGTCGGCGGGTACTGGAGCATCGTCCCGCCGCCGTAGGTGAACGCCGACTGCACCTCGGCCGCGTCCTCGGCGATGAACTGGAACGCGCCGCCCGCGACGAACACCGCCGAGAAGATCGCCCCGCCGGACAGCACGGTGACCGGGACGAGGAGCAGCTTCTCCGGCGTCCAGTGGATGTCCAGCGTGACGAGCGCGTACCCGAGGACCAGCGCGCCCTGGGTGATCCGGCTGAGCCGGCGCAGCGCGAACCGGTCGGCGGCGATCTGGGCGAGTACGGGGGCGGGCCGGACGAGGAGGGTGTCGAGGGAGCCGTCGCGCACGCGCGAGCCGAGGCGGGCCACGGAGCCGATCGCGAGGTCGGCGATGCCGAACGAGATGGCCGCGAGGCCGTACAGGAAGGCCACCTCGGGCAGGGTGTAGCCGCCGAGGGAGTCGACCTGGGAGAACATCAGGGTGATGCCGACGAAGTCGAGGCCGGTCAGCAGGAGGCCGCCGAACAGGGACATCGCGAACGAGGCACGGTAGGCGAGGGTGGAGCGGATCCACATGCCGGCGATCATCCGGTAGGTGCGCAGGGCCTCGGTGAGCCGGTTGCCGACGTGCGCGCCGGCGTCGTACCCCCCGGGTCCGTCGTACCCGTCGTACCCGTCGTACTTCTGGGGTAGCTCAGCCACCTTGCACCACCACCCTGCGGGTCGCGACCGTCACCAGGAGGCGGCCGGCGGCGAGGAGGACCACGGCCCACGCCGCCTGGAAGGCGTACACGTGTAGTACCGAGGTCTTACCCATCAGCAGATCCGCCGGCATCTGGAGCTGCGCGGCCCACGGGAGGGTCTGGACGACGTCGCCGAGGGCGCCCGGGAAGGCGTTCAGCGGGAGGGTCATGCCCGAGCAGAACAGGCCGGCGATCATCATCATCTGGAGGGCGCCGGTGCCGTCCAGGAGCCAGAATCCGGTGAGCGCGACCAGGAAGCGGATGCCGAAGCTCACCAGTGCCGCGAGGACCAGCGCGATCAGGAAGGCCAGCCAGCGCAGGGGGTCGGTCGGCAGGGCCGTGGGGAAGAGGAGGGCCCCGATGACGAACGGGATCACGCCCCGGCCGATGAGCTGGAACGCCGCGCGGCCCAAGTCGGCGGCCAGCCACCAGAGTTGGAGGTCGACCGGACGGTACAGGTCGACCGCGACGTCGCCGGAGCGGATACGCTCCATCAGGTCGACCTCCACTCCGCCGCTCTGCAGCGCGAGAGTCGCGAACAGGGCCTGACCCAGCCAGACGTACGTCACCGCCTCCGCCTGGTCGTACCCTCCGAGATGCGGGCGTTCGTCCCACAGAGCGAGATAGGTATAGACCAGAATCAGACCGAAGACCGTGTTGGTGAACACTCCGGCGGCCGTCGCGATCCGATACGTCGCGTACCGTCGGAAACCCCCCGCGGCAACGGCCGCGTACAACCGCGCCGGACCCACGGCCATCGGCCCCCTGTTCTCTGTGACATTCCTCGCACGACACCGAAGCGCAGGAGCCTAGTGCGCAGGATCGGTGACGTGCCAGGCGTTTTCTCCGCCAACGCGTGCCGATTGCCGGGAACGGTTCGCTTGGTGCGAGAGTCTTCAAACCAGGGGCACGCGAAAATCGAGGTACGACGGGACTCTCGCGTACGCCGCGTACGCCGAGCAGTAACGGGTCGCACGGCCCGCACGCACCACAACCCGCACGAGCCACAGCTCGCCGCGCGAGAATCACGAGACACACGCCAGAGCACCAGGCACGCACAGGAGTCCGAGCAACACATGAGCGACGAGCCGCAGCCGCAGCGACCGGCCCAGGGGTGGGCGCCGAGAGAGCCCCTCGGCGACGCCACGGGCGTCCCGGACGCCCCTGAGGACGGCAAGAAGGCCAAGCGGCCGAAGCGCACCGGGTGGCGGCGGATCATCCCCACCTGGCGGATAGTGCTCGGCACCTTCATCGTCGGTGTCGTCGCGCTCGTCGGCCTCTTCTACCTCGGCTACTCGATGGTCAAGATCCCGCCGGCCAACGCCCTGGCCACCAAGCAGTCCAACCTGTACCTCTACGCGGACGGCACCGAGATCGCCCGCGACGGCGAGGTCAACCGCGAGAACGTCACCCTCGCGCAGATCTCCAAGGACGCCCAGCACGCCGTCCTCGCCGCCGAGGACCGCGACTTCTACAGCGAGTCCGCGATCGACCCCAAGGCGATGCTCCGCGCGGGCATCAACACCGCGATGGGCAAGGGCAAGCAGTCCGGGTCGACCATCACCCAGCAGTATGTGAAGAACTACTACCTCGCGCAGGAGCAGACCGTCTCCCGCAAGGTGAAGGAGTTCTTCATCTCCATCAAACTGGACCAGGAGCAGAGCAAGGACAAGATCCTTGAGGGCTACCTGAACACCTCGTACTTCGGGCGTAACGCGTACGGCATCCAGGCCGCCGCCCAGGCGTACTACGGCGTCGACGCGACCGCCCTCACCCCGGGCCAGGGCGCCTACCTCGCCGCGCTGCTCAACGCCCCCAGCGAGTACGACGTCATCGCGCACCCCGAGAACAAGGCGGCGGCCCAGGCCCGCTGGAACTACGTCCTCGACGGCATGGTCAAGAAGGGCTGGCTGGAGCAGTCGAAGCGGACCGGGATGAAGTTCCCGACCCCGCTGGAGTCCAGCGGCGCCTCGACCGGCATGTCCGGGCAGCGCGGGTACATCGTCACCGCCATCAAGGACTACCTCAAGGACAACAAGATCCTCACCGAGGAGGAGCTCGACGGCGGCGGCTACCGCATCACCACCACCCTGGAGAAGGCCAAGCAGGACGCCTTCGTCAAGTCGGTGAACGACAACCTGATGTCGAAGCTCGACAAGAAGGACCGCAAGGTCGACAACTACGTCCGCGCGGGCGGCGCCGCCGTCGACCCCAAGACGGGCAAGGTCCTCGCGATGTACGGCGGCATCGACTACGTCAAGCAGTACACGAACAACGCGACCCGCCAGGACTTCCAGGTCGGCTCCACCTTCAAGCCGTTCGTCTTCACCTCGGCCGTCGACAACAACTCCGAGACCCAGGACGGCCGTCTCATCACCCCGAACACGGTGTACGACGGCACCAACAAGCGTCCCGTGCAGGGCTGGAGCGGCGGCAGCTACGACCCGGCCAACGAGGACGACGTCAACTACGGCAACGTCACCGTCCGCACCGCCACCGACAAGTCGATCAACTCGGTGTACGCGCAGATGGCCGTGGACGTCGGCTCCGACAAGGTCAAGGAGACCGCCATCGCACTGGGGCTGCCGAGCAATACTCCAGAGCTGACCGCGTCACCCTCGATCGCGCTGGGCGTCGCCACCGGCAGCGTCCTCGACATGGCCGAGTCGTACGCCACCCTCGCCAACCACGGCAAGCACGGCACGTACACCCTGATCGACAAGATCACCAAGGACGGCAAGACCACCATCGAGCTGCCCGTCCAGAAGTCCACCCAGGCCGTCAGCCGCGAGGCCGCCGACACCACCACCGCGATCCTCCAGAGCGTCGTCGAGAACGGCACCGCCACCGCCGCGCAGGCCGTCGGCCGGCCCGCCGCGGGCAAGACCGGCACCGCCGAGGAGGACCAGGCCGCCTGGTTCGCCGGCTACACCCCCGACCTCGCGACCGTCGTAGCCGTCATGGGCCAGGACCCGGAGACCGCCGCACACAAGTCGCTGTACGGCGCGATGGGGCTGCCCCGCATCAACGGCGGCGGGGCGCCCACCGAGATCTGGGCGCAGTTCATGAAGGACGCGCTCAAGGGCACGCCCGCCTCGGACTTCGACCTCCGGCTCCAGGACGGCGCGGACGTCGTCCAGGAGGTGCCGTCGACGCCGACCGACACGGAGAGCACCGGGCCCGAGGACGGCGGCACGACGACCGGCGGGGCCACCGACGGGGGTGCCGACCAGGGGCAGAACCAGGGTGCCACCCAGGGGGGTGCCGCTCAGGGCGGGGCCACCGGAGGTACTACGGGTACTACGGGTGGCGCCACGACCGGGGGTACTACGGGTACTACGGGCGGGGATACGTCCACGGGTGCCACCGGGGGTGATACCTCCGGCGGGAGTACTACGGGTACGACGGGAGGCGATACCTCCGCCGGGACGTCGAGCGGGGATACCTCCTCCGGGACCGGGACGTCGGTGGGACCGGCGTCGGGCGGGGCCAACGGAGGGACACCCGGGACGTAGGAGTACCAGACGCAGGAGTACCAGTGGTGGGGCTCAGTGGCCGGAGGTGGCCTTGAGCCCCACCACTGCTGTCAGCAGCAGGCAGACGAAGAAGATCCGCGCGGCGGTCACGGGCTCACCCAGCACGACCATCCCCACGACCGCCGCACCGGCCGCGCCGATCCCCACCCAGACGCCGTACGCGGTACCGATGGGGAGCGTGCGGACGGCGTACGACAGCAGGACCATGCTGGTGACGATGCCGGCGCCGGTCAGCAGGCTCGGGACGGGGCGGGTGAAGCCGTCCGTGTACTTCATGCCGATCGACCAGGCGACCTCGACCAGACCGGCGACGATGAGCAGGACCCATGCCATGACGGCACCTCCGGAGACGGGACTCGTACGGGGGTGCGTCGTCTTTTCCGAGGTACGGCCGACTGCCCGGTACGGCGCGTCTCGTCGGGCGTTCTCCACGCTAGCAAAGGAATGACAAAGAGGGCCGGTGACGATGGTCACCGGCCCTCTCCCGCTCAAGTCCTACAGGTACAGCCCCGTGGAGTCCTCCGACCCCTCGAAGCGGTCCGCGGCGACCGCGTGCAGGTCGCGCTCACGCATCAGTACGTACGTCGCGCCCCGCACCTCGACCTCGGCGCGGTCCTCCGGGTCGTACAGGACCCGGTCGCCCGGCTCCACGGTCCGGACGTTCTGCCCGACCGCCACGACCTCCGCCCAGGCCAGCCGTCGGCCCACCGCCGCCGTCGCCGGGATCAGGATCCCGCCGCCGGAACGCCGCTCACCCTCTGCGCTGTCCTGCCGTACCAGCACCCGGTCGTGCAGCATCCGGATCGGAAGCTTGTCGTGCTGGGTACCGCGCTCGTTACTGTTGCCGCTCACGCCTCGAACCTACCTGCCTTCCCGAATGGCGTACCTCTCCGGGGCTAGTCCTTGCGGCGCCGGGTGCCCAGGACCAGGAGGCCGACGACGCCGGCCGCCAGGAGGGCGACGGGGACGATGCGTTCGACGCGGGGGGCGCCGTCGTCGTCCGTGAACTTCGCCGTGACGTCGCTCACGACCCGGTTGACCTGGACGTACGCGCGTCCCAGCGTGTGGTCGACGTTGGCGACGACCTTGGCCTTGGCGTCCCCGACGATCGTCTTGGGGTGCACCCGTACACCGATCTCGTCGAGGGTCTCGGCCAGCGTCTCGCGGCGGCGTTTGATGTCCGCCTCGATCTGCGCCGGGGTTCTCGTGTCCGGCGTGTCCGCAGTGTCCGCCACCGTACGGCCTCCGAAGTCTGCTGATGCGTTGTTCCGCACAGTCTGTCAGCTTCTCCGCCCGGCGCACGGGCAGGGGCCGCCGTTGTCGTGCTCCCGGCTACGCTGGCCGGATGAGCGAGCGACTCCAGCCCGGCGATCCGGCCCCCGCGTTCACCCTCTCCGACGCCGACGGCAACGAGGTGTCCCTTGCGGACCACAAGGGCCGCAAGGTCATCGTCTACTTCTACCCGGCGGCCCTGACGCCCGGCTGCACGAAGCAGGCGTGCGACTTCACCGACAACCTGTCCCTCCTGGCCGACGCCGGTTACGACGTGCTCGGCATCTCCCCCGACAAGCCCGAGAAACTCGCCAAGTTCCGCGAGAAGGAGTCCCTCGGGGTGACCCTCCTCGCCGACCCCGACAAGGTCGTACTTGAGGCGTACGGGGCGTACGGCGAGAAGAAGCTGTACGGCAAGACCGTCGTGGGCGTCATCCGCTCCACGATCGTCGTCGACGAGGCGGGCAACGTCGAACGGGCCCTCTACAACGTCAAGGCCACGGGCCATGTGGCAAAGATCATCAAGGACTTGGGGATCTGAGGGACCGTCCCACCAGCCCCTGTGCCGGGCGAGAGCCCTCTCGCCCGGCACCCCGCCAGCCCCGTACACTGAGTGCCGCCGGTCGAGCGCGATGACCGATTTGGGCGGCCGTGATGGAATTGGCAGTCATGCTGGGTTTAGGTCCCAGTGGGGTAACACCCGTGTGGGTTCGAGTCCCACCGGCCGCACCGACAGCACAGAGGGGTCGCCCCGTCAGGCGGCCCCTCTTCCGTGTCTCACCCCAGCAACTCCCGTACCACCGGCACCAGCCCCCTGAACGCCTGCCCCCGGTGGCTGATCGCGTTCTTCTCCTCCGCCGTCAGTTCCGCGCAGGTCCTCGTCTCGCCCTCCGGCTGGAGGATCGGGTCGTAGCCGAAGCCGTTGGTGCCGGTGGGGGTGTGGCGGAGGGTGCCGAGGAGGCGGCCCTCCACGACGCGTTCCGTGCCGTCCGGCAGTGCCAGGGCCGCCGCGCAGGCGAAGTGGGCGCCCCGGTGTTCGTCCGCGATGTCGGAGAGCTGGGCCAGGAGGAGGTCCAGGTTGGCGCGGTCGTCGCCGTGAACGCCCGACCAGCGGGCCGAGAAGATGCCCGGGGCGCCGTTCAGGACGTCGACGCAGAGGCCGGAGTCGTCGGCGACCGCGGGCAGGCCGGTGGCGCGGGCGAGGGCGTGGGCCTTGAGGAGGGCGTTCTCGGCGAAGGTGACGCCCGTCTCCTTGACGTCGGGGACGTCCGGATAGGCGTCGGCGCCGACCAGTTCGTGGGGCAGCCCCGACTCGGCGAGGATCGCACGGAGTTCGGTGATTTTGCCGGCGTTACGGGTGGCGAGGATCAGGCGGGTCATGGCCCCCAGTATTACGGGGGCTACGACCGAGGGGTTACGGGGCGCGGGGCGCCGTGAGCGGCGGGGTGCGGGGACGTCAGTGGCAGGGGGCCGGGGTTGTCGTACTCCGCCGGCCGCGTCGGGGTCGTACCGGCCCGGCATCCACCGCGTCGGCATCGCATCAACCCGGCGCTCGCCGGCGTCGGGGCCGCACCGGCCTGGTTCCCGCCGCGTCGGCGTCGCACCAGCCCGATTTCCGCCGCGTCGGGCCCGTACCGACCCGGCACCCCCGCGCGGGACCCGTACCGACCCGGTTCCCCCTCACCGGCCCCACACCGACCCGTTCCCGCCCGCCCGCCCCCTCTGCCTCATCCGGCCCGGTCCGCCCGGGCCCCGTACTCAAGAGCTACCCCTCACGGCGTACAGACCTTCGTCAGCTCCCCCGCCGCGTCGGTCAGGGGGCTTAGGTCCGGGGTCTTGTCGCCGCTGTCCACCGCCTTGCGGACGTTCGCGACCGCCTCCTGGAGGCCGTCGACCGCCTTGTTGACGTCCGTGTCGTCGGTCTTGTCGCCGAGGCTGCTGAGGTTCTTGTCGATGCTCGCGAGGGATTCGTCGACCTGGGTGGGGTCGGTCGCGGCGTTCTCGACGGCCTGCTGGAGGTCGGTGACGCTGTCGGCGACCGTCTCCGCGGTCTGGACGCAGTCGAGCGCCTTGTTCACGGCGTCGCAGCCGGTGGTGAACCCCAGGGTGAGGGCGGCCGCAGCGGTGACTGCGGCGATGGCGGTTCGACGACCTCGGCGTCGGCGGAGCGCGGCCATGCGGTGAATCCTCCCGTTCGGCAGGCCCCGGCTCGCGCCGCCAGGCCCCCGTCTTCGAGCGCTTCCGGTCGGAAGCCTCCTCTGTACTGCCCAAGACGCGAGGAAAAGCGGCACAGTTGCTCCACCGTACCGCCTTCCTTGGCTCTTTCTTTACCTTTCGAGGGTCTGCTCCAGCGCGGCCCGCTGGAGCGCCGCGAGGTCGGTGCAGCCCGAAACGGCCAGATCCAGCAGGGAGTTGAGCTCGTCGCGGGCGAACGGCTCGGCCTCGGCGGTGCCTTGGACCTCGACGAAGCGCCCGTCGCCGGTGCAGACGACGTTCATGTCGGTGTCGGCGCGGACGTCCTCCTCGTAGCAGAGGTCGAGGAGGGGGACGCCGCCGACGATGCCGACGGAGACGGCGGAGACGGTGCCGGTGACGGGCTGCCGGTTCGCCTTGATCAGCTTGCGGCCCTGCGCCCAGGCGACGGCGTCGGCGAGGGCGACGTACGCGCCGGTGATGGCGGCGGTACGGGTGCCGCCGTCGGCCTGGAGGACGTCGCAGTCGAGGACGATGGTGTTCTCGCCGAGCGCCTTGTAGTCGATGACGGCGCGCAGGGACCGGCCGATGAGGCGGCTGATCTCGTGGGTGCGGCCGCCGATCCGGCCGCGGACGGACTCGCGGTCGCCGCGGGTGTTGGTGGCGCGGGGGAGCATGGAGTACTCGGCGGTGACCCAGCCCTCGCCGCTGCCCTTGCGCCAGCGGGGGACGCCTTCGGTGACGGAGGCCGTGCAGAAGACCTTCGTGTCGCCGAAGGAGACGAGGACGGAGCCCTCGGCGTGCTTGCTCCAGCCGCGTTCCAGGGTGACCGGGCGGAGCTGTTCAGGGGTGCGGCCGTCGATTCGAGACATGGTGACGAGCCTATCCGTACGGCGAAAGGGGCTGCTCCCGGCGTGGGAGTAGCCCCTGAGTACTAGAGCTCTAGTACCCGCGACCCGAGTAGTACTCGGGAGCTACATCATGTCCTCGATCTCGCTCGCGATCGGGTCCGCGTCGGTGCCGATGACGACCTGGACGGCCGTCCCCATCTTGACGACGCCGTGCGCGCCGGCGGCCTTGAGCGCGGCCTCGTCGACGAGGTCGGGGTCGGCGACCTCGGTGCGCAGCCGGGTGATGCAGCCCTCGACCTCCTCGATGTTGTCGATGCCCCCGAGCCCGGCGACGATCTTCTCTGCCTTGGTGGCCATGTCGGTCTCCTCATGCACAGTTGGCCCAACTTCGCGAGCGATTGTGCCGTGTGTACCGAAAGATGGCGTCACAGCATCCCAATCGTCGAGAACTGGTCTACACCACCTGACGGGCGGTCGCCAATCCATGAGTGCCGACAGCGCAGTGAGCCCCACCCGAGCCCGCTGGGGTGCCCTGTTCCAGGGCCTCCAGAAGATGGGCCGCAGCCTCCAGCTCCCCATCGCGGTGCTGCCCGCCGCCGGGATCCTCAACCGGCTGGGCCAGCCGGACATGTTCGGGGACGACGGGCTGGGCTGGACGAACGTCTCGAAGGTGATGGCCGGCGCGGGCGGCGCGCTGCTCGACGGCTCGCTGGGGCTGCCGCTGCTGTTCTGCATCGGCGTCGCGATCGGCATGGCGAAGAAGTCGGACGGCTCGACGGCACTCGCGGCGCTCGCCGGGTTCCTCGTCTACTACAACGTGCTGCGCCAGTTCCCGAAGGACTGCGCGGACGGCGCGAAGGCGGTCGCCACGGGCTGTCAGGGCACCGACGGGACGGTGGCCGCCTTCACCTACCAGAACCCGGGGGTCTTCGGCGGCATCGTGATCGGGCTGCTCGCCGCGTACCTGTGGATGCGGTTCCACCGTACGAAGCTGGTGGACTGGCTGGGGTTCTTCAACGGGCGGCGGCTGGTGCCGATCCTGATGTCGTTCGCCGCGATCGTGTTCGCCGCGCTGTGCCTGTGGGTGTGGCCGCCGATCGGTGACGGCCTGGAGAACTTCAGCGACTGGCTCAACGGCCTTGGCGCGTGGGGCGCCGGGGTGTTCGGGATCGCCAACAGGGCTTTGCTGGTGGTGGGGTTGCACCAGTTCCTGAACGTGCCGATCTGGTTCCAGTTCGGGTCGTACACGAAGCCGGACGGCACGGTCGTGCACGGCGACATCAACATGTTCCTCCAGGGCGACCCGCACGCCGGGCTGTTCACGTCCGGGTTCTTCCCCATCATGATGTTCGCCCTGCCCGCGGCGGCACTTGCGATCGCGCACACCGCAAGACCCGCGCGCCGCAAGGAGGTCGGCGGCCTGATGCTGTCGGTGGCGCTGACGTCGTTCATCACCGGCATCACGGAGCCGATCGAGTACTCGTTCCTGTTCATCGCGCCCGCGCTGTACGCGGTGCACGCGGTGCTGACCGGCGTCTCGATGGCGGTGACGTGGGGGCTCGGGGTGCACGACGGGTTCAGTTTCTCGGCGGGGCTCATCGACTACGTCATCAACTGGAACCTGGCGACGCGGCCGTGGGCGATCATCCCGATCGGGCTCTGCTTCGCCGTCGTCTACTACGTCGTCTTCCGGTTCGCGATCGTCAGGTTCGACCTGAAGACGCCGGGGCGGGAGCCGGAGGAGGAGCGGGAGGACGTCACCAAAGCGTGACGGCGGACGACTTAACAGGGGGCTTAACTCGCCCCTCTCCCCCGTGCTACAAAAGGTCTACACCACACACTGGTGTAGACCTTTTCGCGTCCTCCGCACCCTTTGAAGGAACCCTCTATGAGCACGGCCGGCGCTGCCCCCGCAGCCGAGAAACAAGCCAGGAAGGGGACGGCCGTGATGGCCGTCCTCCAGCGCATCGGCCGCAGTCTGATGCTGCCCGTCGCGGTGCTGCCCGCCGCCGCGCTGCTGGTGCGCCTGGGCAACACCGACATGCTCGGCAGCCCGGACTTCCCCGGCTTCCTGACGAAGATCGCCTCGTTCATGGCGGCCGGCGGGGGCGCGATCCTCGACAACATGGCGCTGCTGTTCGCGGTCGGCGTCGCGATCGGGTTCGCGAAGAAGTCGGACGGGTCGACGGCGCTCGCGGCGGTGGTCGGCTACCTCGTCTTCAAGAACGTGCTCGGCACGTTCACCGACAAGAACCTGCCGAAGGTCGCCACGGCCGTCGACGGCAAGGTCGTCATGGTGGACGCGCCCGTCGACGCGAAGGTGCTCGGCGGGGTCGTCATGGGGCTCGTCGTGGCGCTGCTCTACCAGCGCTTCCACCGCACCAGACTCCCGGACTGGGCGGGCTTCTTCGGCGGCCGGCGGCTCGTCCCGATCCTCTCCGCGTTCGCCGGTCTGCTGATCGGGATCGTCTTCGGTTACATATGGCCGGTGTTGGGCACGGGGCTGCACAACTTCGGTGAGTGGCTGGTGGGTTCGGGCGTGGTCGGCGCCGGGATCTTCGGGGTGATGAACCGCGCGCTGATCCCGATCGGCATGCACCACCTCCTCAACTCGTTCCCGTGGTTCCAGGCCGGCGAGTACCACGGCAAGAGCGGTGACATCGCGCGCTTCCTCGCCGGGGACCCGAGCGCCGGGCAGTTCATGACCGGTTTCTTCCCGATCATGATGTTCGCGCTGCCGGCCGCGTGCCTGGCGATCGTGCACTGCGCGCGGCCCGAGCGCCGCACGGCCGTCGGCGGCATGATGTTCTCCCTCGCGCTGACCTCGTTCGTCACGGGCGTCACCGAGCCGATCGAGTTCACGTTCATGTTCATCGCGCCGGTCCTGTTCGCGATCCACGCGGTGCTCACCGGCGTCTCCATGGCCCTGACCTGGGCGCTCGGCATGAAGGACGGCTTCGGCTTCTCGGCCGGCGTCATCGACTTCGGCCTCAACATCGGCATCGCGACGAACCCGTGGGGGCTGGTCCTGGTGGGCCTGTGCTTCGGCGCCCTCTACTACGTGATCTTCCGCTTCGCGATCACGAGGTGGAACCTGCCGACGCCGGGGCGTGAACCGGAGGGCGAGGACCTGACCAAGGGGTAGTACCTGAGAGGGACAAGAAAGCACCCGGCGCCCTGAACTGCCCCGGGTGCTTCTCTCATACCTCAGAACTCGTACCTCAGATGTCGTACGACGTCCTCGCCGCCGCCAGCTCCACCGGACCGTCGTACGCCGCGCGCGCGTCGGCCAGGTTGACCTGGGGGTCGGTCCACGGGGGGATGTGGGTGAGGACGAGGCGGCGGACGCCCGCCCTGGTGGCCGTCTCACCCGCCTCCCGGCCGTTGAGGTGCAGGTCGGGGATGTTCTCCTTGCCGTGCGTGAAGGCGGCCTCGCACAGGAACAGGTCGGCGCCCTGGGCGAGTTCGTCGAGCACGGGGGTGACACCGGTGTCCCCGGAGTAGGCGAGCGCCTTGCCGTCGTGCTCCACCCGGATGCCGTACGCCTCGACCGGGTGGGCGACGCGTTCGGTGTGGACCGTGAAGGGGCCGATGTCGAAGGTGGACGGCTTGACCGTGTGGAAGTCGAAGACCTCGCTCATCGAGGACGCCGAAGGGGTGTCCGCGTACGCCGTGGTCAGCCGGTGTTCGGTGCCTTCGGGGCCGTAGACCGGGATGGGGTCGCAACGGCCGCCGTCGTGGCGGTAGTAGCGCGCCACGAAGTAGGCGCACATGTCGATGCAGTGGTCGGCGTGCAGATGGGTCAGGAAGATCGCGTCGAGGTCGTAGAGACCGCAGTGGCGCTGCAACTCGCCCAGGGCGCCGTTGCCCATGTCGAGAAGCAGCCGGAAGCCGTCGGCCTCGACGAGGTAGCTCGAACAGGCCGAATCCGCGGACGGGAACGACCCCGAGCAGCCGACGACGGTGAGCTTCATGATGCAGAAACCTCCGCTGGCGGGAACCGAGGGGGACACCGGCGGTCGTCGATGGCGCCGGGGGACCGGATGCCACCGGCGGTGCCGGGTATGGCCGGCACGGCCGGGCCTCGCGAAGGATCCGGAAGGCCGGCAGTGCCGGGTGGACCGGGCCCGAGGAGTGCGTGGGAACGGGCGTCGGGGGTCGTGCGGTCCGTAGAGCGTAAGGCGCAAAACCCCCCTTCGCTCCGTTGCCAGGGGCCGTTGTGGGCGAACTCACCTGCGGTGTCACCGGTTCGGCTGGAAGTGGGGCGTGTGGGGGTCGCGAGAGGGCGCGCGGTGGGTGGCGCGCGCCGGTAACGTCGTCCCCATGGACACGTCCTGGTGGCTGGCGCTCGCGGCGGTGGTGCTGCTCGCGCTGGTCGCCACGCTCGTCGACGGCTGGGGGCGCTCCGGTCGTCCGCCTCGCCGCTCGGCGCGCAGGCACGGCGACGCCGATCCGCGTCCGGCGGAGATCTGGGTGGCGGACAGCCACCGTTTCCTGGTGCTGAGCGTGCACGCGGGGTACGTCACCGTCGCGCGGATCAGCGGGAAGTTCCGCGACGAGCGGTCGGGGGTGATCCCGCTGCCGCCCGGCGCCGTGGGGGACGCGCAGGGGCGGCCGAGTTTCCTGGAGACCGACGAGCTGCTGGACGTACCGGTGGGGGATCTGCGGCACCGGGTGGGGGTGGTGGACCCGGCCCTGTGGGACCAGGTCCGTCACCTGACCTGAGGTACTACGGGTACTACGGGTATTACGCCCAGAGTTGGCCTTGGAGCGTCTCGATCGCTTCCTCGGTCGTAGCCGCCGTGTACACCCCCGTCGAGAGGTACTTCCACCCGCCGTCCGCGACGACGAAGACGATGTCGGCGGCCTCCCCCGCCGCCACGGCCTTCTTGCCGACGCCGATCGCGGCGTGCAGGGCCGCGCCGGTGGAGACGCCCGCGAAGATGCCCTCCTGCTGGAGTAGCTCCCGGGTACGAGTCACCGCGTCCGCGGAGCCGACGGAGAAGCGGGTGGTCAGGACGGAGGCGTCGTACAGCTCGGGTACGAAGCCCTCGTCGAGGTTGCGCAGGCCGTAGACGAGGTCGTCGTAGCGCGGCTCGGCGGCGACGATCTTCACGTCCGGCTTGTGCTCGCGCAGGTAGCGGCCTACGCCCATCAGGGTGCCCGTGGTGCCGAGCCCGGCGACGAAGTGGGTGACCGAAGGGAGGTCCGCGAGGATCTCGGGGCCGGTCGTGGCGTAGTGGGCACCCGCGTTGCCGGGGTTCCCGTACTGGTACAGCATCACCCAGTCGGGGTGCTCGGCGGCGAGTTCCTTCGCCACGCGTACGGCGGTGTTGGAGCCGCCGGCCGCCGGGGACGGGATGATCTCGGCGCCCCACATCGCGAGGAGTTCGCGGCGTTCCCGGGAGGTGTTCTCGGGCATCACGCACACCATGCGGTAGCCCTTGAGGCGGGCCGCCATGGCGAGCGAGATGCCGGTGTTGCCGCTGGTGGGCTCCAGGATCGTGCAGCCGGGGGTGAGCCGGCCGTCCTTCTCCGCCTGCTCGATCATGTGCAGCGCGGGCCGGTCCTTGATCGAGCCGGTGGGGTTGCGGTCCTCCAGCTTGGCCCAGATCGAGACCTCGGGGGACGGCGACAGCCGCGGCAGGCGCACCAGGGGGGTGTTGCCCACCGCGGCCAGCGGGGAGTCGTAGCGCATGCCGGTATCAGGCCATGCCGCCGGCGACGGCCGGCAGGATCGTCACCGTGTCGCCGTCGGCCAGCTTGGTGTTGATGCCGTCCACGAAGCGGACGTCCTCGTCGTTGAGGTAGACGTTGACGAAGCGGCGCAGCTTGCCGTCGTTCGACTCGTCGATGAGGCGGGCCTGGATGCCCGAGTGCCGCGTCTCCAGGTCGGAGAACAGGTCGGCGAGGGTCTCCCCGGCGCCCTCGACGGCCTTCGCGCCGTCGGTGTACTGGCGGAGGATGGTGGGGATGCGGACCTCGATGGCCATGGCTCAGGGCTCCTGTCGGAAGGTGGGCGGCGCAGGGACGTGCGAGTGAGGCGCCTAGCCCTCAAGGACTACGGCGCGTGCGGGGCCGACGTCAGATGGCGGCGGCGCACCTGCACAGGTCGACGTGCAGCCGCGCCACGAGCAGCTCGCCCGGCGTCCTCGTGCTCACGTCGTTCACAACCATGGGCTCATCGTATCGATTCCCGTCCCGCCTTCCGGAAGACGCTTCCACATGCCGGACGGTTTGCGACCAGTACCTGAGATGTACCCGGGTACTACGCCGACTCCCGCACCACCAGCCTCGTCGGCACCACCACCGAGCCCGGGGTAGTCCCCTCGTACACCGCCCCGCACAGCAGCTCCGCCATCAGCCGGCCCATCCCCTCGACGTCCTGGTGGACGGTGGTCAGGGGCGGGCTCGTCGCCTCGGCGATCTGCGTGAGGTCGTCGAAGCCGACGACGGCGACGTCCTCGGGGACGCGGCGGCCCCGTTCGTGCAGGGCCTGGAGGGCGCCGGCGGCCATCAGGTCGGAGGCGGCGAACACGCCGTCGAGGTCGGGGCACCGGTCGAGGAGCGCGTGCAGGGCGCGGGCCGCGCCGTGCAGGGTGTAGTCGGCTCGTTCGGTGAGCGCGGGGTCGGCGCCGGGCAGGACGTCGCGGTAGCCGGCGAGGCGGTCGTCGGCGGAGGGCTCCTGGTCGTAGGGGCCGGTGACGGTGGCGATGCGGGTGCGGCCGAGGGCGCGCAGGTGGGTGACGGCCTGCCGGGCGCCGCCCCGGTTGTCGCAGTCGACATGGACGTACGCGGTGTCGTCGGCGCCCGCGCGCGAGCGGCCCCCGAAGACGGCGGGCAGGCCGGTGCGGGCGATGAGGGCGCCGAGGTGGTCGTCGGGGCGCAGCGAGAAGAGGATCGCGCCGTCGACGTGGCCGCCGCCGAGGTAGTCGGCGACGCGGGCGTGGTCGTCGGGTTCGTCGAGGAACAGCAGGACGGCCTGGGCGCCGTGCCGGGTCAGTTCGCGGCGGACGCCGCGCAGGAGGCAGTCGAAGAAGGGGTCCATGAACAGGCGGTCCTGCGGCTGGGTGGCCACCACGGCGACCGCGCCGGTGCGCCGGGTGACGAGCTGGCGGGCGGCCTGGTTCGGGACGTACCCGAGGTCCGCGATCACCTCGCGGACCTTCTCGATCACCTCGGCGCGGACCTTCGGCGCTCCGTTGAGGACTCTCGACACGGTGGTCCTGGAGACCCCGGCCCGGCGTGCTACGTCCTCGATCGTGGGGCGCCTTGATTGCGTCAACACCGTCTCCGACAGGGTGAGTTGGGCTGCGTACGGCTCAACTCCGGCCGTACGGGCTCAGTATGACGCGACGACCGTGACGTCTTCCTCGGTGATCTCGCCGTCCACGATGCGGAACGAGCGGAACTGGAAAGGGCCGTTGCCGTCGGTGTCGGCGGTGGAGACGAGGACGTAGTGGGCGCCGGGTTCGTTGGCGTACGTCACGTCCGTGCGGGAGGGGTACGCCTCGGTGGCGGTGTGGGAGTGGTAGATCACGACGGGTTCCTCGTCGCGGTCGTCCAGCTCGCGGTACAGCTTGAGCAGGTCGCCGGAGTCGAACTCGTAGAACGTGGGCGACATGGCCGCGTTCAGCATCGGGACGAACCGCTCAGGGCGGTCCGAGCCCGCCGGGCCCGCGACGACTCCGCACGCCTCGTCGGGGTGGTCCTTGCGGGCGTGGGCGACGATCTGGTCGTGGAGGGCCTGGGTGATGGTCAGCATGGTGGCCAGGATAAGCAGAGGACCCCGTAGTACCGAGGGGTGGTACTACGGGGTCCGTATGCCGGACTCGGGGGCTACCTCTCAAGGTCTACCCCTCAGGTATCAACCGACCTTGTCGTACGTCCGCTGTGTGACCTCCGGGCTCGCCTTCTTCAGCGCGGCCCAGCCGATGCCCAGCGCGAGCACCCACCCGGCCATGACGTACAGGCAGATCCGCGCGTCGGCGTCGTACGCGATGATCCCCGTCACGAACAGCAGGAAGACGATGGCGATCCAGCTGCACACCGAGCCGCCGGGGGCCGGGAAGGACGAGGCCGGGAGACGGCCCGCGACCACGGCGCGGCGGTACAGGACGTGGCTGATCAGGATCATCAGCCAGGTCCAGATGCCCGCGGCGGTCGCCACGGACGTCACGTACCCGAACGCCTTCTCCGGGACGACGTAGTTGAGGACGACGCCGATGCCCATGAAGAGCACGGAGACCGTGATACCGAAGGCCGGGGTCTTCGTGGACGACAGCTTCTTGAAGACGGCCGGGGCCTCGCCGTTGTCCGCGAGGTTACGCAGCATGCGACCCGTGGAGTACATACCGGAGTTGCAGGACGACAGGGCGGCCGTGAGGACCACGAAGTTGACGATGCCGGCACCCGCCGGGATGCCGATCTTCGCGAACGCCTCGACGAACGGCGAGACGCCGGGCTGGAACTCGGTCCACTTGACGATGCACAGGATGACGGTGAGCGCGCCGACGTAGAAGAGGGCGATGCGCCAGGGCAGGGTGTTGATGGCCTTGGGGAGGGTCTTCTCGGGGTCCTCGGACTCACCGGCCGTGACACCGACCAGCTCGACGGCGAGGTAGGCGAACATGACGCCCTGGAGGGTCATGAGGGAGGAGCCGATGCCCTTGGGGAAGAAGCCGTCGAAGGCCCAGAGGTTGGAGACGGCGGCGGTGTCGCCCGCGCTGCTGAAGCCGAAGGTCAGGACGCCGAGGCCGATGACGATCATGCCGATCAGGGCGGTGACCTTGACCATGGAGAACCAGAACTCCAGCTCGCCGAAGAGCTTCACGGAGATCAGGTTGACGCCGAAGAGGACCACCAGGAACACCAGCGCCGTCACCCATTGGGGGATCGCCGGGAACCAGTAGTTGACGTAGATCGCGGCGGCGGTCAGCTCGGCCATGCCGGTGACCACCCACATCAGCCAGTACGTCCACCCGGTGAGGTAGCCGAAGAACGGGCCGAGGAACTCGCGGGAGTACTCCGCGAAGGAGCCCGAGACGGGCCGGTAGAGCAGGAGTTCGCCGAGCGCCCGCATGATGAAGAAGATGATCACACCGGCGAGGGCGTACATCAGGATGAGGCTGGGGCCGGCCTTGGCGATATTGGCCCCGGCGCCGAGGAAGAGGCCGACGCCGATGGCGCCGCCGATGGCGATCATCTGCACCTGTCGGCTGCCGAGCCCGCGCTCGTAGCCTTCCTCGGGTGCCTTGTCCGTGCCGCCGTTCTCTGTGTCGACCTGAGCGGAGGTCATGTGTGTGGTGCGCCTTTCTCCATGCCGATCCGGGCCCTGGTCGACCACGGATCGGGTTTCGATCCCCCCGGAACTGCTGGAGCGGGCGGGCCTCACGGCCCCGCCCTTGCCTGGCCGGCGATCGACCGGCTCGGTGGCGCACCCGGCGGCGCATACGGGTGGTGCGCGCCGGGCGGTCGTGAAGATTTATCACGACTGCAATATCAGTTGCCGGTGCTAGATGTGGCGCACCGCACAGGAAGAAGCGGACGAACGGCTCACTCGACGGCCAAAACCGGCTGGACCTTTGACGTGATCGTTATCCGGATTTGAGGGCCTTCTGAGCCTGACGTCGTACTTCGGATGCAACCGGTTACATCCGAAGTACGACGTCAGCGCATCAGGGTGCCGACCAGCGTCTCCTGGAGTCCCCCGAGCCACAGGTACGCCATGACCATCGGCTTGCGCGGGTCGTCGTCGGGGAGGTGGTAGAGGACGTCGGTGTCGTCCTCGGCGGTGATGTCGAGGCGCGAACCGATCGCCAGGCGCAGGTCGTTGAGGGCGCCGAGCCATTTGCGGGAGTCGTCGGTCGACAGCTTGAGGACGGCGCCGTCCGCGTCCAGCGCGTCGAGGGAGCGGACGACGGCGAGGGCGTTCTCCCGCTTGCCGGCGCGCAGGTCGTTCTCGGTGAACCGGCGGAACTCCGCCGAGTGCTCCCGCTGCTCCGCCTTCTGCCGCTCGGTCGCCTCCGGGTCGGTGTAGGCGTCCGGGAAGAGGCGCAGCAGCACCGGGTCGGACGGCGGCTCGCTCGGGCCCTCGGCGAAGAGCTCGGCGAGCGGGTCGGCGGAGGCGTCCTCGGCGGGGCCGGGGCCGATCAGCTCCAGGAGCTGGACCGCGAGCGAGCGGATGATCGAGATCTCGACGTCGTCGAGCGCGACGGCCGCGCCGCCGCCGGGGAGCGGTTCGAAGATGCCTGGCATGAAACCGGTCGTAGCACTTTCGGTGTAGGGGCTTACTTGCGGTCCTGCTGGAGCGTCGCCCACAGCCCGTAGCCGTGCATCGCCTGGACGTCGCGCTCCATCTCCTCGCGGGTGCCGTTGGAGACGACCGCGCGGCCCTTGTGGTGGACGTCGAGCATGAGCTTGGTGGCCTTGTCCTTGCTGTAGCCGAAGTACGTCTGGAAGACGTACGCGACGTAGCTCATGAGGTTGACGGGGTCGTTGTGCACGATCGTGATCCAGGGGACGTCGGGCTCCGCCACGGCGAAGACCTCCTCCACCGTTTCGGTGCGTTCGATCTCTGCGGGAGCGGGTGACGTCACAGGGCCCATGCTGCCACGCGACCCCGAAATCGTCACACTGACGAAATGGGAGTACGATCCGCTGCATGAACCCTGCGGACCTTGGGCTGCCGGTCGACGTCCCGTCCACGGCGCTCTTCACCGACCAGTACGAGCTGACGATGTTGCGGGCCGCCCTGAAGGCGGGCACCGCCGAGCGGCGCAGCGTGTTCGAGGTCTTCACCCGGCGTCTGCCTGAGGGCCGCCGCTACGGCGTCGTCGCCGGCACCGGCCGGGTCCTGGACGCCGTCGAGAACTTCCGCTTCGACGCCGGGGTCATCGGCTTCCTGCGGGAGCGGAACATCGTCGACGACGAGACCCTCGACTGGCTGGCGTCGTACCGCTTCTCCGGGGACATCTGGGGCTACCCCGAAGGTCAGGTGTACTTCCCTGGCTCTCCGGTACTACGGGTGGAGGGCTCGTTCGCGGAGTGCGTGCTGCTGGAGACGGTGATCCTCTCCATCCTCAACCACGACTCCGCGATCGCCGCCGCCGCGTCCCGCATGTCCTCGGCGGCCGGGGACCGCCCGCTGATCGAGATGGGCGCGCGCCGCACGCACGAGCTGGCCGCCGTCGCCGCCGCCCGCGCCGCGTACGTCGGCGGTTTCGCCACCACCTCCGACCTCGCCGCCGGTTTCCGCTACGGCATCCCGACCGTCGGCACCAGCGCCCACGCCTTCACCCTCCTGCACGACACCGAGCGCGACGCCTTCCGCGCCCAGATCGACTCCCTCGGCAGGGGTACGACCCTCCTCGTCGACACGTACGACGTCGCCGAGGCCGTCCGTACCGCCGTAGAGGTAGCCGGACCCGAACTCGGCGCCGTCCGGATCGACTCGGGTGACCTGCTCCTCGTGGCCCATCGTGTACGACAGCAGCTGGACGCGCTGGGTGCGACGGATACGCGGATCATCGTCACCTCCGACCTCGACGAGTACGCCATCGCGTCGCTCGCGGCGGCTCCGGTGGACGCGTACGGGGTCGGGACGCAGCTCGTGACCGGGTCGGGGCACCCCACCTGTTCCATGGTCTACAAGCTGGTCGCGCGCGCGGAGTCCGCCGACCCGAAGGCGCCTCTGGTACCCGTAGCGAAAAAGTCCTCCGGGGGGAAGACCTCGCTCGGGGGACGGAAGTGGGCCGCACGCCGGCCCGACGGGTACGGGGTCGACGAGGCCGAGGTCGTCGGTACGGGGCCGGTCCCCGCCGAACTCGCCGAGCACCAGCTCCTCGTGGAGCTCGTGAAGGGCGGCGAGGTCGTCGCGCGTGAGCCTCTGGACGTAGTACGTGAGCGCCACATGGCCGTACGCGCGCGGCTGCCCCTGTCGGCGACGCAGCTCTCGCGAGGGGAACCGGTTCTTCCGACGGAGTACCTCGTGGGGAGGTCGGGTAGTTAGGCCGGTGTGCCGCCCCCGCACACAGGAATTCCCCCACAGCCGCTTCCCGTGACCGAAGGACACCGACCATGCGCCGCGCACTGATCGTCGTAGACGTGCAGAACGATTTCTGCGAGGGGGGCAGCCTCGCGGTCTCCGGTGGCGCCGATGTCGCCGCCGCCATCACCGAGCTGATCGGCCAGGCAGGCGGCGCCGGCTACCGGCACATCGTCGCCACCCGTGACCACCACATCGCGCCCGGCGGGCACTTCGCCGACGACCCCGACTTCGTGAACTCCTGGCCCGCGCACTGCGTCGCGGGCACCGAAGGGGTCGGGTTCCACCCCAACTTCGCACCCGCCGTCGCCTCCGGGGCCATCGACGCCGTCTTCGACAAGGGGACGTACTCGGCCGCGTACAGCGGGTTCGAGGGGGTCGACGAGAACGGGGTCTCCCTCGCGGACTGGCTGCGCGAGCGGCGGATCGACGAGGTCGACGTCGTCGGGATCGCCACGGACCACTGCGTGCGGGCCACCGCGCTGGACTCGGCGCGGGAGGGGTTCCGTACCCAGGTGCTGCTCGACCTGACGGCCGGGGTCGCGAAGGAGACGACCGAGCGGGCGGTGGAGGAGCTGCGGGGGGCCGGGGTGGAGCTGACGGGTAAGCCTGTGGTGTGAGGGGCCGAGGGGGTACCTGCGGTGTAGTACCTCGGTCCGGTTTCCCCGGTGGAGCGGCTGGGCATGCTCGGCTCGACCTCGTAGACATGATCCGGAAGGAACAGCCGATGGCGCAGCAGGGGACCGTCAAGTGGTTCAACGGGGAGAAGGGGTTCGGGTTCATCTCTCCGGACGGTGGCGGCGCGGACGTCTTCGTGCACTACTCCGCGATCCAGGGGAGCGGGTTCCGGAACCTGGACGAGAACCAGCGGGTCGAGTTCGAGGTGACCCAGGGGCAGCGCGGGCCGCAGGCCGGGGAAGTACGCGCGCTCTAGTTTCTTCTCCGCAGCCTTTCTGGGCCTTCTTGGGCCGACCGATGAGTTTTCATCATCCGGTGAGTCTTCATCGGTGTTGTCGTCGTCGGCCCAGGAGGAACCCATGCCCCAGCTACTGCGCGTCCAGAACTTCAACATCTCCAGCGACGGGGTGGGCGCGGGCGAGAACCAGTCACTGGAACGTCCCTTCGGTGACGCCGTCGATCCCTCTCGCCTCTTCGCCTGGGCCGGCGCGACGGCGAGCTGGCCGAACCGTACGGACCCCGGCGGCACGCGCGGCCTCGACGACTACCTGACCCGGGACTTCAGGAACAACATCGGCGCCGAGATCATGGGCCGCAACAAGTTCGGCCCCCAGCGCGGGCCTTGGACCGACCACGAGTGGCAGGGCTGGTGGGGCGACGAACCCCCGTTCCGTACACCGGTGTTCGTGATGACCCACCACCCGCGCCCCTCGATCACCCTCTCCGACACGACGTTCCACTTCGTGTCCGGCGACCCCGCCTCCATCCTCGCCCAGGCCCGCGAGGCCGCCGCCGGCCAGGACGTCCGCCTCGGCGGCGGCGTCTCCACGATCCGCCAGTTCCTCGACGCCGATCTGGTCGACACCCTCCATGTCGCCGTGTCCCCCGTGAAGTTGGGCTCGGGGCTACGCCTGTGGGACTCGCCGGACGACCTGCTGGACCGCTTCCACCTGGAGGTCGTACCGAGCCCTAGCGGGGTCGCGCACCACCTGTTCTGGCGGAAGTAGGGCGCACCGGGACGGCTCGCCTGCGTCAGCGCCGGGTCAGCCGGTGCAGGGCGTCGAGCAGTGACGGCGCGAGCGTGTCCGGGTGGCCGCTGTCGTGCATCAGATGGTCCACCGCCGGCAGCGTCACGCGGCCCGGCCGTCCCGCACGCGCCTGACGCAGGGCGGCCGTCAGTGCGTCCGTCGTGGCACAGGGAACCTGGGCGTCGTTCGTACCGCACGTCAGCAACACCCGGGTTCCCGGCCGGAGTTGGGCGGCGGTGTCCGGTGGATAGACGGCGTCGTCGCTTCGCACGAACCGGGCGATCGGGCCCTGGAACGCCTCGAAGAGCTGGGCGATCGGGCGGGGCAGATCGGTGGTGTCGACCGGCCGGTGCGCTCGCAGGGCGGTGACGGCGGCGGCGACGGCCGCGTTGACGGTGCGCTGCTGCTCCGGCGTGAACTGGCCCTGCCGGGTCGCTTCGGCGATCTGCGCTTCGAGTTGGAGCTCGACCAGGTCCAGCATGCGGATCGCCTGGGGTTGCAGCAGCGCCAGGCCGGCGGGGCGCGGGCGGACGGTGCCGCCGAGCAGCAGCGCCGTCATCGCGCCCTCGCTGTGTCCGACGATCAGCAGGGCGTGCGGGTCGGTCTCCGGCTGGTCGCGCAACTCCTCGTAGGCGGCCCGGGCTTGGCGGACGAACGCCGGGTAATCGAGGCGTTCCGGGTGGTCCCGGTAGGCGCCGAGTCCGGTGCGGCCGGTGCCGTACTTGTCGAACCGCAGCGTGACGATGCCGTCGCCCGCGAGCGCGTCGGCCAGTTGGGCCAGGGTGTCCGGTGAGGATGCGGGCGGCTGGTTGCCGTCGCGGTCGGTGGGGCCGCTGCCGGGGAGCAGGAGTGCCGCCTTGAGGCGTTGTCCGGCGCGGTGTTCGGGAACGTGCAGGGTGCCGTGGGCAGTTGTGCCGTCGGCCGTGAAGACGACCTCGCGGTCGGCGGCGGGCACGAGGGCGGGCGCTGCCTCGGCCGGGGTGGCGGTGACGGCGGCGGCGAACGCCAGTACGGCTGCCGCTAAGTGGCGGAGCATCGGCCCAACTCTCCTTCTACACAAGGGCGTTCTCGACCAGGGCGACAGCCGCGCGCGGGTCCTCGACCTGGAGCACCAGGCGGGCGTACCGCTCGTCGGCGAGTTCGATCACGACGGCCTTCGACGGGTCCCGGACGTCCCAGAAGACCTTCTCGCCGTCCTGGTGGAAGGTGCCGGCGATGATCACGCCGGGGAGGTGGGAGCCCGGCGCGCGGACCCCCTTGGGGTCGGCGGCGATGCCCGGATCGGCGGTCGCGCCACGGACGTTGGCCAGCGGGATGGTCAGGCTGCCCTTGAAGGACCAGAGCTTGTCGAGACCCTCCATCACTACGACGAGGTCGTCACCGTCGATACGTATCAGCGCCATGTCGGTTTCCCTTTCAGGGGAGTTGGGCGAGGTGCCGGGTCAACGCGGTCGTGGCGTCGCCGGGGTTGCCGCGCAGGAGGATGCCCAGCGCGGCGGCGGTGAGGGCGGCGGCCAGGTCGGCGGGGACGCCGAGCGCACCGGCGATCGCCCCGTCCAGCGTGGCCAGCGCGGCCGTCACCTCGGAGGCGACCTCCTCGTCGGCCGGCGCGCGCTCGATCATCGCGAGGAGCAGCAGGCGCAGGTCGGCCGCCGCGACAAGTCTCAGGGCGGTCTCGGTGTCCGATGCGGTGGCCAGTTCATCGACCAACGGGCCTACCGCGTCGGCGAGATGGCGGCGCAGCGCGATCAGGTAGAGGCCGCGTTTGCTGCCGAACGTCTTGTACAGGCTGTTGCGGTGTACGCCGAGGTGGTTGACGAGGTCGTCGACGGAGACGCCGTCGTACGCGCGCTCGGCGAACAGGTCCACGGCGGCGTGTACCGCCTCGTCCTCGTCGAATGCTCTTGGCCTGCCCATGAGTTGGAGAGTAGGCGGTTGGGGAACGATCGGTCAAGAACGATCGTTCCTTAATCTCTGGGTCGCTTCGGGGTGCGGCGCCACGTCAGACCTCCAGGAGGAGAAGAGTGTCGGCGAGGTGGCGGCGTACGGCCTTGATGTACGCGGGGTCGGTGGCCGGATCGTCGATCCACCGGACGGCCTGGTCCATGAACCAACGGAGACGCCGTCGTACGCGCGCTCGGCGAACAGGTCCACGGCGGCGTGTACCGCCTCGTCCTCGTCGAATGCTCT
>NZ_JBLRVY010000039.1:0-107277 GCF_048159485.1 Streptomyces sp. 4F14 | reverse complement strand
GCACCACCGCCAACACCCGATGCCCCTTACGCCGAGCATCCGACAACCGCTCCACCACCAACAACCCAACACCCTCACCCCACCCCGTACCATCAGCCGACGCAGCGAAGGGCTTGCAACGGCCATCAGCCGCCAGCCCGCCCTGAATGGCGAACTCAGCAAAGCCGCGTGGTGTGACCATCACCGTCACGCCACCGGCCAGCGCCAGATCACACTCACCGGACCGCAATGCCTGGGCCGCGAGGTGCAAGGCCACCAACGACGACGAACACGCCGTATCCACCGTGACCGCAGGGCCTTCCAGTCCCAACGTGTACGCGATCCGGCCCGACAACACGCTGCTCGCGCCACCGGTCAGCATGTAGCCCTCGACATCACCCGAGGCGCCCCCGACGGTCTCGTATCCCGAACCTGTCCCGCCCACGAAGACCCCGGTCCTGCTGCCCTTCAACAGGCCCGGGTCGATGCCGGCCCGTTCCAGC
This sequence comes from Streptomyces sp. 4F14, assembly GCF_048159485.1. Taxonomy (NCBI): domain Bacteria; kingdom Bacillati; phylum Actinomycetota; class Actinomycetes; order Kitasatosporales; family Streptomycetaceae; genus Streptomyces; species Streptomyces sp. 4F14. The sequence goes on along the minus strand of NZ_JBLRVY010000039.1, from coordinate 106,795 downwards.
GCCTCCCACGACGTCTCCAACAACAACCGCTGCTGCGGATCCATCGCCAACGCCTCACGCGGCGAAATACCGAAAAACCCCGCATCGAACTCCGCCGCGTCCTCGATGAACCCGCCCACCCGGGCGAAACCGTCACCGACCAGATCCCAACCCCGGTCCACAGGGAACTCACCCATCGCATCAACCGAGGACACCACCACATCCCACAGTTGTTCAGGGCTCTCGATCCCGCCGGGGAACCGGCAACCCATCCCGACGATGGCGATCGGCTCGTCCGGCTCCGCCTTCACCACAACAGGAACCATCACCTGCGCTTGTGAACCCAGCATCTCCGAACCCAGATACTCCGCCAGCACCGCGGGCGTCGGGTAGTCGAAGACCAGACTCGCAGGCAGTACGAGACCCGTGACCGCCGCCAGCTTGTTCCGCAGCTCCACCGCCGTCAGCGAATCAAAACCCACATCACGGAAAGCCCTCCCCGACGGCAACGCGTCAGTGTTGTCGAAACCGAGAGTGACCGCCGCCTCCCGCCGCACCAAATCCAGCAACACCCACGTACGTTCCTTCTCCCCCAGCCCGGACAGCCTGCGCCGCAGCGCCGACTCACCGGCGGACCCCGTACCCGGCCGGGCGAGTGCCCTGCGTGCCTCCGGGATGCCGGACAGCAGAGGACTCGGGCGCTCGACCGTGAAACTGGGGGCGAAGCGTTCCCAGTCCGTGTTGGTCACCGTCAACGTGACCGAGCCGTCGCGCACCGCCCGCTCCAGAGCAGCCATCGCCAGCTCCGGCTCCATCGCCAGCACACCCCGCCGCCGATACCCCTCCACCAACTCGGCACCCGCCGCGCCCATCCCCGGACCCGCCCACAACCCCCACGCGATCGACGTCGCCACCAGCCCCGCACCCCGCCGATACCCCGCCAACCCGTCCAGAAAAGCATTCGCCGCCGCATACGCCCCCTGCCCCCCAGCACCCCAACTCGCCGCACCCGACGAGAACAGGACGAACGCCTGCAGGTCCAGCCCCGCCGTCAGCTCATGCAGATACCACGCCGACACCATCTTCGCCCGCAACACCCCATCCAACCGCCCCACCTCCAGCTCCCCCACCGGCACATGACCGTCACCGACACCCGCCGCATGCACCACCGCCGTCAGCGGACACTCCACCGGCACCCTCGCCAGCACGTCGGCCAACGCCTCCCGGTCGCCGACATCACACGCCTCCACCGTCACCCGCGCACCCAACCCCACCAGCTCCTCACGCAGACCCACAGCACCCGGAGCCTCCAGACCACGGCGGCTGACGAGTACGACATGCTCAGCACCACGGACCACCGCCCACCGCGCCACATGACCACCCAAGCCCCCGGTCCCGCCCGTGATCAGCACCGAGCCACTCAGCCGCACCTCACCACCCGCACCACCTCCGCCGCTCCCGGCACCGGCCCGGACCAGACGACGCCCGTACACACCCGCCCCCCGCACCGCAACCTGATCCTCACCACCCGCCAGCACCCGCCGCAACAACCCCCCGATCCGCTCATCGACCACCACCGGCAAGTCCACCAGCCCACCCCACCGACCCGGCACATCCAGAGCAGCGGACCGGCCCAACCCCCACAACGCCGCCTGCACCGGACTCACCACCGGGTCACCCGACCCCACCGACACCGCACCCCGCGTCACACACCACACAGGCGCAGCAACCCCACAATCACCCAACGCCTGCACCAACCCCACCGTCCCCGCCAACCCGACCGGCGTCGCCCCGAACTCCACACATGCCTGTTCCGCAACACCCAACAACGACACCACCCCAGACGGCACGGGCAGATCAGCCAGCCGCCCAGCCAACTCAGCACGACCGATGTCCCCGTCCACCTCCAACCGCACCACCCCAGCACCCAACGCCCCCACTACCCCGGCAACCCACACATCCTCACCCCACCCCACAGGCACCACCACCAGCCAGTTCCCCGACAACACACCCCCGGACGCCCCGGGCAGCGACTTCCAACTCTCCGCGAACCGCCACCCCTCCACCACAGACCCAGCACGCCGACGCTCACGCCACGCCACCAACGCCGGAACCACCCCAGCCAAAACCTCCTCGTCCACCCCCAACTCAGCCGACAACAACCCCACATCCGCCCCCTCCACCACCGACCACAACTCGTCATCCACCCCACCCACCACCAGCTCACCCACCGACTCCGGCCAGAACCGCTCACGCTGGAAGGCGTACGTCGGCAGATCCACCACCGCCCCCTGGCCCACTATCGCGGACCAGTCCACCGGAACACCCCGGGTGTGCAACCGGGCCACAGCAGCCAGCAGTTGCCCGAGTTCGTCCTCACCCCGACGCAACGTCCCCGTCACCACCGCCGCCGGATGAGACTCGAACAGCGTCTCCTCCAGACTCGGAGTCAACACCGGATGCGGGCTCACCTCCACAAACACCCCGTGACCAGCCGCAGCCAGCGCACGGGTCGTGTCCGCCAACCGCACCGTCTCCCGCAGATTCCGATACCAGTACCCCGCACCCAGCTCACAGGTGTCCATCAGCCCACCGGTCACGGTGGAATAGAACGCGACACTTCCCTCCACCGGCGCGATGTCCGCCAGCGCCTCAATCAGCTCCGCCTCGATCTGCTCCACGTGCGCGGAGTGCGACGCATAATCCACCTCGACCCGACGAGCCCGGAAACCCTCCACCCCACCCACAACGACCAACTCGGCCAGCACCTCAGCATCCCCGGACACCACCACCGACGACGGCCCGTTCACCGCCGCCACCGACAACCGCCCCTCCCACCGAACAAGCAACAACTCCACCTCAGCCAGCGGCAACCCCACCGACACCATCCCACCCCGCCCCGCCAGTGACCCCGCAATCATCCGACTGCGCACGGCGCTGATCCTGGCCGCGTCCTCCAGTGAGAGTCCGCCCGCCACACACGCCGCCGCGATCTCCCCCTGCGAATGCCCCACCACAGCGGCCGGCGTCACCCCGAGCGACCGCCACACCTCCGCCAACGACACCATCACCGCCCACAACACCGGCTGCACCACATCAACCCGCCCCAACGCCTCCTCGTCCCCCAACACCTCCAGCAAGTCCCACTCCACAAACGGCGCCAACGCCCGAGCACACTCCCCCATCCGCCCCGCAAACACCGGCGAGACAGCCAACAACCCCTCCGCCATACCCACCCACTGCGCACCCTGACCCGGAAACACAAACACCACACCCTGCTCACCAACCGAGCCCTGGCCAGCCACCCCACTCACCACACCAACGCCCAGCTCCCCCACCGCCAACCCACGCAGACCCTGCATCAACTCATCCCGACCGCCCCCCAGCACCACCGCCCGATGCTCCAGACTCGCCCGAGTCGACACCAACGCCGCACCCACCTCGACCAGGTCCAGCCCCGCATCCGCCTCCACATGCACCACAAGCCGCCGCGCCTGCTCCCGCAACCCCCACTCCGACCGCGCCGACAACACCCACGGCACCACCGACGGCACGGACGCCCCCGCAGACTCCCCCTCAGGAACCCGACCAGGCGCCTCCGCCAGCACCAGGTGACAATTCGTCCCGCCCATCCCGAACGCACTCACCCCGGCCACCAGCCGCCGCCCCTGCTCGGGCCAGTCCGCGAGGCGGGTGTGCACGCGCAGCCGAAGCTCATCCAGCGGGATGTCCGGATTCGCTTCCACGAAGTTGAGGCTGGGCGGAAGCAGGCGATGCCGAAGGCTCAGCACCACCTTGAGCATCCCCGTGATGCCGGCCGCCCCCTCCAGGTGACCGACGTTGGTCTTGACGGAACCGACCAGCAGCGGGGAGTCAGCCGAACGCCGGGTTCCGAGCGCGGCGCCGAGCGCGGCGGCCTCGATCGGATCGCCGACCTTGGTACCCGTGCCGTGCAGTTCGACGTACTGCACCTCGGTGGGGTCCATCGAGGCCCGCTGGTACGCCTCTTGGATGACGTCCGCTTGGGCGGACCGGCTGGGGACCGCCAGGCCGCTGCCGTCGCCGTCGCCGTGGCCTTCGTTGTTGACCGCGCCGCCGGCGATGACGCAGTAGATCTTGTCGCCGTCGGCGAGGGCGTCGGTCAGCTTCTTCAGCACGACGACCGCGCCGCCCTCACCGCGGGCGTAGCCGTTGGCCCTCGCGTCGAACGTGTAGCAGCGCCCGTCGGGTGACAGTCCGCCGAATTTCCACGCGCCGACAGTGCTCTCGGCCAGGATGTTGAGGTTCACCCCGCCCGCGATGGCCGTGGTGGACTCGCCGCTCCGCAGGCTCTCGCATGCCATGTGCACGGCGACCAGGGACGAGGACTGGGCGGTGTCCACTGTCAGGCTCGGTCCGCGCAGTCCCAGGAAATGCGAGACGCGGTTCGCGATGATCGCACGGCTGGACCCGGTCAGGGTGTGCTGACCGATCGCGTCCTGTCCGAGACGGCTCATCAGAACGGCGTAGTCGTCGCCCATCGCGCCGACGAACACGCCTGTGCGGGTGCCGCGCAGGGTCGTCGGGACGATCCGCGCGTCCTCCAGCGCCTCCCAGCTCAGTTCCAGCAGGAACCGCTGTCGCGGGTCCATCGCCACGGCCTCTTTCGGGGAGATCCCGAAGAAGTCCGCGTCGAACTCGTCTATCCGGTCGAGGAACCCGCCGCGGCGAGGGGAGTGCACATCGCCGGCCCAGCGGTCGTCCGGCGCTTCGCCGATCGCGTCGACGCCCTCGCACAGCAACCGCCAGAACTCGGCCGGACCGGCCGCTTTCGGCAGAGCGCAGGACAGGCCGACGACGGCTATCTCGCCGGCGTCGGTCTTCCCGGTCGTGAGTGCTACGTCAACACGGTTCATCGCTGCCCCTTGCCGAGAAGACCTGGGTCGATACGCACCATGGGAAGTGAACCTCTCGATCCGATCGGCTCCGTAGGTTCGCGAGCCCAAAACAGCAGGCGGATCCTGCGTTCAAGAGCCGAGCAGGCGATGGACCATCGCCGGTCGGTGAGACCGTCTCGGCCTGGCCGTCAGTACCAATGGGTCGGAATGCGGCCCGCCATCGCGTCGTCCCGGAGTCACCGTGTTCCGAGGTGCCGCCAGCGCAGCAGACAGTGCCCGGTCGACATGCCCCCGCCGAACGAGGTCAGCAGCACGAGGTCGCCGTCGTTCAGCGCGCCCTCGCGGTGCGCGGCATCCAGGGTCACCGGCACGGAGGCGCTGCCGACATTGCCGTAGCGCTCCACGGTGCGGTGCAGCGTTGCGTCGGGGAAGCCGGACTGTTTGTCCAGTTCGTCGAGCATGGCGCCGTTGGGCTGGTGGGGGACGATGTGGCCGACCTCCGTCGGTGAGGCTCCCGACTCCTTCACCAGGCGGGCGAGCGCCGGCGGGACGTGTTCGAGGACGAAGTCCCGTACGAGCCGGCCCTCCATCCGGAAGAAGTGCCCGCCGTCGGCCACGGTCTCGTGCGAGGCCGGCCGGCGGGTTCCGCCCGCCTGGACGTAAATCAGTGCCTGGAGGTCGCCGCGTGCGGCCAGGTCGATGCCCTGGATGCCGTAGCCCTCGCCCACGTCGCCGACGACCGCCGCGCCGGCGCCGTCGCCGAGCAGGGTGGCGGTTCGGCGGTCGGTGAAGTCCAGCGACCGGGAGTACAGGTCGGCGGCGGCGACGAGGACACGCCGGGCGGGGTCCAGGGTGACCAGGCCCTGGGCGAGGGCCAGTGCGTGGACGAAGCCGCTGCACACGGCGTTCACGTCGAACGCGGCGGCACGTCGGGCGCCCAGGAGGTTCTGGACGAGGCATGCCGTCGGTGGTTGCGGTGAGTCCGGTGTGGATGTCGACACGATGATCGTGTCGATCTCGTCCGGGGTCAGCCCCGCCGAGGCCAGTGCGGCGCGGCCGGCGCGGGCCGCGAGGTCGGAGGTCGCCTCGTCGTCGGCCGCGAAGCGCCGTGACGCGATCTTCGTCTTGCGGAGGATCCACTCCTCGGTGACGCCGACGCGTTCCGCGATGTCCGCGTTGGAGACCTCGTTCTCCGGCAGGTACGAACCGATTCCCAGGATGCCGACCGGCATACCGATCTCCTTGTGAACAGTCGGGGCGGTCACTTCCGGTAGGTGTGGAAGCCGGTCCCGGTCTTCTTGCCCAGCAGCCCGGCCTCGACCATGCGTGACAGCAGCGGGGGCGGGGCGTGGAGCGGTTCCTTGTACTCCTCGTACAGGCTGTTCGCGACCTCGGCGATGACGTCGAGGCCGATGAGGTCGATCAGCGCCAGCGGTCCCATCGGGTGCCCGCAGCCGCCCGTCATGGCCCGGTCGATGTCGGCGGCGGAGGCCGCGCCCGTCTCGACCATGCGGACGGCGGACAGCAGGTACGGCACCAGCAGGGTGTTGACCAGGAAGCCGGCGCGGTCCGGGGCGCGGATCACCTGTTTGCCGAGTGCGTCGCCGAGGAACTCCTCGGCCCGCCGTATCGTCTCGTCGTCGGTCAGCAGGGTGGGGATCAGTTCGGCCAGCGGCATGGTCGGCGCCGGGTTGAACAGGTGGGTGCCGATGACCTTGGCGGGCCGTGCGGTCGCCCGGGCCAGGCGGGTGATCGGGATCGAGGAGGTGACCGAGGCCAGAACGGCGTCGTCGTCGGTGACGATCCGGTCCAGTGCGGTGAAGATCTCCCGCTTGAGGGGTTCTTGTTCCGGGACGCACTCCACCACGATCCGGCAGTCGTGGAACGCGCCGAGGTCCGTGGTGAACGTGATGCGGGACAGTGCTTCCTTGCGGTCCGTCTCGGTCATCCGGCCCTTGCGCACGCCGCGGTCCAGCGATCCGGCCAGGCGCTCGCGCGCGGCGTCGGCCGAGGTCTCCCGGCGTCCGTGGACCACGACGTCCAGCCCCCGGACCGCGCAGAGTTCGGCGATGCCGGTGCCCATCACCCCGCAGCCCACCACTCCGACGCGGCCCGGCCACTGGGGCGGGGTCATCGCGCACCGGCCGTCGCGGCCCGCCGGAACAGGGTGATGCGGTCCTCCCCGATGGCGGCACGCCGCTCCGGGTCGGTGACACCCGTTCCGGACCCGGGTGCGAGGCAGAGCACGCCGACCTTCCCGGCGTGCGAGTTGGTCTGGACCAGGCGGGCGGCCTCGCCGACCGTCTCCAGCAGGTGGACCTCGCTCAGCGCCGGCTGGATCCTGCCGAGGGACAGGAGCCGGTTGCATTCGGCGTGTTCCTGGAGGTTGGAGGAGTGGCTGCCGACGATCCGCTTCAGCCGCATCCACAGGTAGCGGTTGTCGAAGGTGTGGTCGTAGCCGCTGCTCGATCCGCAGGTGACGACCGTGCCGCCGCGGCGGACCACGAAGACGGAGATCCCGAACGTCGCGCGCCCCACGTAGTCGAAGGCGATGTGCGGGTCCTCGCCGACCTCCCGCCGGACGATCGACCCCAGCCGTTTGCCGATCTCGACGGTCTGCTCGGGGGTGGGCCGGCCGTCCGCCGGCATGCCCAGCTCGCGCCGGTCGATCACCACGTCGCAGCCGAGTTCGCGGACCAGGGCGGCCTTCTCCCGCGAACTGACCACGCCGACGGCGATGCCGCCGCCGTTGCGCACGAGCTGCACGGCGTACGCGCCCAGCCCGCCGGCGGCGCCCCAGATCAGCACCACGTCGCCCTGCTTCATCCGCGCGCCGCGGTCGCTGACCAGCATCCGGTAGGCGGTGCCGGCGCACAGCGGGTTGCTGGCCGCCTCCTCCCAGGTCAGGTGGGCCGGTTTGGGCGCGAGCTGGGTCGCGCGCACCACCGTGTAGTGCGCGAGTCCGCCGAAGTTGGTCTCGAACCCCCACGCCCGCTGTTCCTCGCCGAGGATCCCGTCGGCGTGCGCGATGGGTTCCTCGCTGTCCACGTGCATCGGGCTGGCCACCACGTGGTCGCCGACCTTCCACCGGCGCACGCCGGACCCGGTCCGGACCACCACGCCCGCCGCGTCCGACCCGAGCACGTGGTACGGCTGGTCGTGCCGGGCCTCCCAGCCGCCCCGGCGGGCGAGCTGGCGCAGGAACCTGAACGTCGGGATCGGCTCGAACATCGCCGACCAGACCGTGTTGTAGTTGATCGCGCTGGCCATCACCGCGACGAGCACCTCGTCGGGCGCGAGCTCGGGCATCGGCACCCGGCCGACCCGCAGCGACTTTCGTACGTCCTTGTCGGCGACGCCGCGGAACATGTCGACGTCCTCGGCGCGCAGGTGTGCGGCGAGGTACTCGGGCGGTGGCGCGATGCGCTCCAGCTCCCGCGGTGAGGCGCCGGCCAGTACGGCCTCGGCTAGCGTGTCCATTGCGTTCTTTCCTCCTCGGCCCTTCAGCGGGACCCGTAGAAGTGCCCACCGGGAGACGGCATCGGCTAGATGAGGACGAGCGAGGGGCGTTTGTTCCAGAGCGCGAGGCTGTAGTCCTCCAGCGCGGTCGGTGCGTGGAAGGAGACGTGGCGGCTGCCGACGGCGAGGTCCCGCCAGTAGCGCTGGAGCGGGTTCGCCAGCGCGAAGCCTCGCGCCCCGCTGATGTCGAGCAGCTTCTCCATGCCGTCGCGGGCGAGCCGGACCGAGGAGGCGGCGTGCATCCTGAGCTCGGCGCGTTCCAGCCACGGGACGGGGTCCTCGTACCCGATGCCGTCGAGCCGGCCCGCGGCGTGCGTCAGGTGCAGCATGCTGCTGTCGATGAGATGTGCGGCCTCGGCGAACCAGAGGCGGATGCCCGGTGATTCCATGGCGGCGTCGCCCCTGAAGTCGGTCGGCCTGTCCGTCTCGGCCGGGTCCTTCGAGAACTTCTCCCGGACGACGTCGCGGGCGCCCCGGGCCGCGCCGACCAGCGCCGCGAGGGTCGTCAGGCTGGCCCGGACGAAGTACGACGGCCGCTCGTCCTCGTCGCTGGCGAGTACCTCGGAGACGAGGAACTGCCGGGTCCTGTGTTCGGGCACGAACACGTCGTCGAGCACGATCGCGTGGGTTCCCGTGCCGTTCATGCCTGACATGTGCCACGTCCGTTCGACCGTCACGTCGCTCATCGGCAGCACGCAGCTCAGCACGCGGTCCTCGTCGCCGGCCTTGAACGCGGCCCCGGTCACCAGCGCCCAGTCGGAGATCTCGGCTCCCGTCGCGAAGCGGCAGTACCCCGAGAGCAGGAAGCCCCCTTCGGCCGGCGTCGCCGTGGACCGGGTCAGGTCCACGGCGGTGGACAGCATCAGCGTGTCCGGCCGGCCGTCGAAGGCTTCCGCCATCGCCGCCTCCGAGACCACGTGGACGAGCATCGTCGACGCCGCTTCGGCCGCGACGACCCACCCCGCCGACGCGCATCCCCTGGACACCGCCGCGATGACCTCCGTCTGGGCGGACAGGCTGAGGTCGTGGCCGCCGAACTTCGCCGGGGTCGTCAGCCGGAAGAAGCCCGCGTCGCGCAGGGTCGTCACGACCTCGGGCGCGAGGGTGCACGCGCGCTCCGAGCTTTCGGAGTGGGAGCGCAGGAAGGGGATCAGTTCGTGTGCCTTCACGACCAGCTCGTCCGAGGCGGTCGGCCCCGGGGCGTCGGCGTCTGCGGTCATGGTTTCTTCTCCTCGGGAGGTTCAGGACGTGATCTGCGTGAACCCGTGTCGGCGGGCCAGCGCGAGGATGCCGTGCGCGGAGGACCGCGTGACCGGACCGCCGGACTGTTCGGTTCCGGTGCCGGCCAGCCCCAGTACGACCGCTTCGGCCATCCCCGCGAACAGTTCTCCGTCGCCGAGGCCGCCCCGTGCGCCGGCGGGCAGGCTCGCCCCGCCGGGCGCTGCCAGGACGCCGCTCCGGATGTAGCGGATGTCCTCGCGGAGCGGTGCGGCGGTGTCCAGGGTCCTCGCGGGCACGGCCACGTCGCACACGATCGCGCCTTCGCGGAGACCGGTCAGCGCCGGTGCCGGAGTCGTCACCGCCGACAGCGCCAGGTGGCCTTCCGTGATCGCGGAGAGGTCGTCGGTGACCGCGACGTACGGATCGGTTCCGTAGCGGTCCTGGACGTAGCGGGCGATGAGTTCACCGCTGGGTTCGTCGCCGGGGCGCCGGTCGCGCAGCCAGCCGTCGATCAGTGGCTCTTTCCGCAGCAGCGCCGGAATGCCTGTCAGCTCCTCACCATCGCCGATGCCCACTCCGATGCCCTCGGCGATGCGTGACCAGGCTTCCTGGTAGACCCGGTGTGCCGCGGCGCGCAGCCGCTGCTCGCTGCCGTCGCGGCCGCTGCCCAGGAGGACGATCTTCGACACGTTCTCCGCCGCCAGTGCCGCGCAGGCCGAGCCGACGCGCCCGGCCCCGCCGAGCACCACCAGGGTGAGCCCGTCGAGTCCGCCGTGGCGTTCCTCGGCCGCGGTCGTCAGGTCCCGCAGCGCGGTCGCGGCGGTGAGTGCCAGGCCGGAGGTGAACGTGATTCCGGGAACGCGGGCGGCGTCGCGGGCGGTGGCGGTCCCGGCGTGGAAGCCGATCCCGGCGATCTCGCAGCCGAGGTCCCTGATGACGCGTGCGTACGCCTCGATGTCCTGCCGGATCCCGTGGTGCTGTCCCAGCCGGACACGCTCGGCCATCCGCTGCGAGGTGACGGCCAGGGGGTACACGGTGAGTTCCACCGAGGTGCCGAGCGGGGAATCGATGCGGGTCGGTGGCAGGGGTGGCAGCGCCCTGAGCGGTTCGAGCCTGCGGCCGTACGTCTCCAGTTGGCGGTCGTCGAGTCCGCCGAGTGAGGGGTCGAGTTCACGCAGCGTGCCGGGGGTCAGGAGGTAGCTGATGACGGCGACCTTGCGCGCCGGGTGCTGGTCGTCCGGTCGGGGGGCCCGGTCGTCGGGTGGCGTCGAGAAGTCCCTGACCGTGACGGCCGGCCTGGTCTCCGGTGAGACCACCGGGTGGACGAGGTGCAGCGCGTCCTGGTGGCGCAGTACCGCGCAGAGTTCGGTGAGCGCTTTCTCCAGCTGGGCGATCTCACCGTCGCGGAGGTGGATCGACGGTTCGATGCGCAGCACGTTCGGTGCGCTGCCGGTCGGCAGCATGCGGATCCCGTGCACCCGCAGCAGGTAGCCCGCGACGAGCTGGCCGAGGGTGCCGGTCAGCGCGTGCTGCCTGATGATCGCCGACGGCGCGGTGTACTGCTGGGTGAATTCGAGTCCGATCAGCAGCCCGCGGCCGCGGACATCGGCGATGACGTCCGGATACGTACGGGCGAGGCCGCGCAGCATCTCCAGCAGGCGTTCCCCCCGTTCGGCGGCGCGCTCGTAGGCTTTCCCGCCGTCCGCCTCCAGGAGTCGCAGCGTCTTGAGGGCGATGGCGGTGGAGAAGCCGTCCCGGCCGAACGTCGAGCTGTGGATGAACTCGAACTCCTTGCGGTACAGCGACGCGCGGACGAGGGTCGCCGACACCTTCGCGAGCCCGCCGCCCAGTGACTTGGACAGGGTGATGTAGTCGCCGCGCAGGCCGTTGAGCGAGCCGGCGAAGAACGCGCCGCACCGGCCCATTCCGCTCTGGATCTCGTCGACGACGACCGGGCAGCCGATGTCGTCGCAGATCGCCCGTACGCCGGTGGCGAACTCCTGGGTGAGGACGTGGATGCCTCCCTCGCTCTGGACCGGTTCCACGATCAGTGCGGCGAAGACGGGGAAGTCCCGTTCGACGATGTCGATGCGGCCGTCGCCGGTCACGACGTCGAACACCGTGACCCGTTCCTCGTCGGCGATCGTGCGCAGTGCGTCCGGCTGGTCGGGCGGTACGAACCGGGTGGCGAGTCCGAGCGTCGCGAACGGCGCGCGGTAGGCGGGACCGTGGGTCAGCTGGACGCTGCCGACGAGCTTGCCGTGGAAGCTCCGTTCCAGGGCGAAGAAGACCGGCGGCCTGCCGAGCTTCTCCCGGTTGCCGGCGAGCAGATCGGCGAGGACGCGTTCGAGTTCCTCGACGGTGGTGGGCGGCGGGTGCCCCGGGGGAAGCGACGACAGTCCGTCCGGGAGCCGGACCGATCCGCTGCGGACCGCGGTGATCGCGTCGGCGGCGTTGCACTCGATCTCCTCGATCAGCCGTGTCGCCTTGTGCAGCCGGTCGAACTCCGCGTGCTTGACGGCTCCCTCGACCGCCTCCGCGCCGGAGTTGGCGAGGAAGAGCAGATAGTCCTCCGCGCCGGGGAATTCGCGGTGGATGATCTCGTTGAGCAGGCGGCCGACCTCGTCGGCGCCTTGGTGTACGGACATCTGGGTGTGGACGGGGGAATCGGCGTCCAGGAATCTCTTCGCCTCGTCCACGAGGTCCGGGTGATTGTGCCCGAGGATGAGCGATCCGACTCCGCTCAGGAGGTCCAGCACCGGGACCTCTGTTCCGTCGCTCGCTCGATGGAACAGGGTGTCGCCTTTCGCCCGGACGTACTCGACGTCGGTCCCGAAGGCGCCGAGCAGCTCGGTCAGGCTCGCGTCGGAGAAACGGGTCGGACCTGCCACGGTGGCTCCTCACGTGCGTCAGGTGGTGGCTGCTGGCATCGTCCGTGGCCTGGTGAGGCGCCTGCAATAGAGGGTTCGGGAAGGGCGACCCGTAACGCGCACCCGTGTTACGGGTCGGGTTTCCCAAAACCCTGATTGCCCCGGAGCCGGGGGAACTCCCACGATCATCACGGGTCAGTCTTCGCCGGGACACGGGAATAGGAGTCGGCCGCCGATGGACAAACGGGAGAAGCTCCTCGACTACCTCAAGTGGGTCACCGCCGATCTGCACCGGGCCGAAGCGCGGATAGCGGAGCTGGAGTCGCTCTCCCGTGAGCCGGTCGCGATCATCGGGATGAGCTGCCGGTTCCCTGGTGGGGTGGCGTCGCCCGAGGAGCTGTGGCGCCTGGTCTCGGACGGTGTCGACGCCATCGGTGAGATGCCGGCGGACCGGGACTGGGACGTCCAGGGCGGCTACGACTCCGACCCCGACCGGCCGGGCAAGTTCTACAACCGTGGCGGCGGCTTCATCTCCGACGTCAAGGGGTTCGACGCCGCGTTCTTCGGGACGTCCCCCCGTGAGGCGCTGGCGATGGATCCCCAGCACCGGCTGCTGCTGGAGACGAGCTGGGAGGCGATCGAGCGCGCCGGAATCGATCCCCGCTCCCTGCGCGGCAGCGATACCGGCGTGTTCGGAGGCGTGCTCTACAACGGCTACGGGGCGGGCGTCGACGATCCCGCGCTGGGCATCGAGGGCTATCTCATGACCGGTACGGCGTCGAGCGTGGCCTGTGGCCGTATCTCCTACACGCTCGGGCTGCACGGGCCCGCGGTCACGCTGGACACCGCGTGCTCGTCCTCGGCGGTCGCGCTGCATCTGGCCGCGCAGTCGTTGCTGCGTGACGAGTCCTCCCTGGCGCTGGCCGGTGGTGCGATGGTGATGGCCAACCCGGCCTTCTTCGTCGAGTTCAGCCGGCAGCGCGGCCTGTCTCCGGACGGGCGGTGCAAGGCGTTCTCCCGTTCGGCGGACGGCATGGGCTTCGCCGAGGGGGTGGGGATGGTGCTGCTGGAGCGGCTGTCGAACGCCCGGCGTCACGGGCATCCGGTGCTCGCGGTGATCCGCGGTTCGGCGATGAACCAGGACGGTGCGTCCAACGGGTTGACCGCGCCGAACGGCCTGTCCCAGCAACGGGTGATCCGCCAGGCGCTGGCGAACGCCGGGCTGGCGCCCTCGGACATCGACCTGGTGGAGGCGCACGGCACCGGGACCCCGCTGGGCGATCCGATCGAGGCGCAGGCGCTGCTGGCGACCTACGGTCAGGCGCACACCGCGCAGCGGCCCGTCCGGCTGGGGACCCTGAAGTCGAACATCGGTCACGCCCAGACGGCGGCCGGTGTGGGCGGTGTGATCAAGACGGTCATGGCGCTGAGGCACGGGGTCATGCCACGCACCCTGCACGCCGACGACCCCACCGCCGACGTCGACTGGTCGGCGGGCACGGTCGAGCTGCTCACCGAGGCGCTGCCCTGGCCGGACGACGGCCGGCCGCGCCGCGCCGCCGTGTCGGCGTTCGGGGTGAGCGGCACCAACACGCACCTCGTCCTCGAACAGGCGCCCGAGGCGGAACCGGCCGACATCGGCACCGACACGGGCTGCACGCTGCCGGTCGTTCCGTGGCTGTTGTCCGCGAGGACTCCCGAGGCGCTGCGGGCGCAGGCCGCCCGGCTGGTGTCGTTCGTGGAGTCCGCGGGCGATGTCGGGGCCCGTGACGTCGCGTACTCGCTGGCGACGGGCCGGACCGCCTTCCCGCACCGGGCCGCGGTGCTCGGCAGGGATGTCGGCGAACTCGTCGCGGGCGTGCGAGCCGTCGCCGACGACGGTCCCGGCGCGACGACGCTGCGCGCGGTGGCCGATGACGGCCGGACGGCGTTCTTGTTCACCGGGCAGGGGGCGCAGCGGGCCGGGATGGGCCGTGAGCTGGCCGAGACCTTCCCGGTGTTCGCCGGCGCCTTCGAGGAGGTGTGCGACGGCTTCGCCGGACTGTTGCCGGGGTCGTTGAAGGACGTGGTGTCCGGGGGCGCGGGTCTGGACCGCACGGAGTGGACGCAGCCGGCGTTGTTCGCGTTCGAGGTGGCGTTGTTCCGGCTGCTCGCGTCCTGGGGTGTCGCACCGGACTACGTGACGGGCCACTCGATCGGTGAGCTCACCGCGGCGCACGTCGCGGGGGTGCTCGCTCTGCCGGACGCGTGTCGTCTGGTCGCGGCGCGGGCGCGGCTGATGCAGGCGCTTCCCGAGGGCGGCGCGATGCTCGCCGTCCAGGCCGCCGAGGACGAGGTGCTGCCGCTGCTGGCCGGGCGCGGGTCGGAGGTGGCGGTCGCGGCGGTGAACGGCCCCCGGTCCGTCGTGCTCTCCGGCGGCGGGGACGCGGTGTCCTCGCTCGCGCGCACGCTGTCCGACCGCGGCCACAAGGTCAGCCGGCTGAAGGTGAGTCACGCCTTCCACTCGCCGCTGATGGAACCGATGCTGGACGAGTTCGCGCAGGCCGCGGGCCGGCTCGCGTTCGGGACACCGGCCGTCCGCATGGCCGCCCCGGCGGGCGAGGTGTCCACGCCGGACTATTGGGTCGGGCATGTGCGGCGGCCGGTCAGGTTCGCCGATCAGGTGCGCCGGCTGCGCGACCAGGGCGTCACCCGGTTCGTCGAGGTCGGGCCGGACGGTGTCCTGGCCGCGATGGGCCGGGAGTGCGTGGACGCGGGATTCGTCGCCCTGCAACGGCGCGGCCGGCCGGAGGTGCGGACGCTGCTCGCCGGGCTCGCCCAGGCGCACGTCCTGGGCACCGGGATCGACTGGCGTGCCGTGTTCGCCGGTACCGGTTCGCGCTGGGTCGACCTGCCGACGTACCCCTTCCAGCGCAGGCCGTACTGGCTGGCACCGGCTACGTCGTCCCCGGCGGCGGGGGTGTCCGAGTCGTGGGGGTACGAGGACCGGTGGCGTCCCTGGGAGGTGCCCGCTGCCGGGGCTCGGGACGGGACGTTGCTGGTGGTCGTCCCCACGGGGGTGTCCGCGCGGTGGAAGGAGGTGGTGGCGTCGGGTCTGGGGGCGGTGGTGTCGGTCGAGGTGGATCCGGCCGGTGGTGAGCAGGCGGTCGTGGACGCGGTGGCCGGTGCGCGGCCTGGCGATGTGGCCGCCGTCGTCTCGTTGCTGGGCCTCGCGGACGGTGTCGCCGGGGCCGTGCCGGTGGGCTTGGCGGGCACTGTCCGGCTGGTGCGGGCCCTGGCCGGGGCGGGGGTGGCGGCGCCCCTGTGGTGTGTGACCCGGGGCGCTGTCGCGGTCGGGCCGCAGGACGAGGTGCGCTCTCCGGAGCAGACCGCGTTGTGGGGGCTGGGCCGGGCCGCGGCGCTGGAGTTGCCGGACCGGTGGGGTGGACTGGTCGACCTGCCCGAACGGATCGACCAGGAGGTTGGCGGGCGGCTCCGGTCGGTGGTGTCCGGCGGGCCGGGCGGCGAGGACCAGGTCGCGATACGCCCGGCAGGCGTGTTCGCGCGGCGGCTCGTACGGTCGGCTCCGGGCGCCGGGCTCGGCCAACGCACGTGGGCGATGCGCGGAACGGTCCTGATCACCGGCGGCACGGGGGCGCTGGGAGCACACATCGCGCGCTGGGCGGTGGCGCGGGGCGCCGAGCACGTCGTACTGGTGTCGCGTCGTGGCCCGGCCTCCTCTGGTGCGGCCGGTCTGCGGACCGAGCTGGAAGAGGCGGGGGCGCGGGTGACGGTGGCCGCGTGCGACGCGGCGGACCGTGCGGGGCTGGCGGCCGTACTCGGCGCGATCCCCGGCGAGTCGCCGTTGACGGCGGTGGTGCACGCGGCGGGAGTGGGGGACGGGGACGCCCCGGTGCGGGAGATCACCGCCGACGGGCTGGCGGGCCTGTGGCGGGCCAAGGCCGGCTCCGCGTGGCTCCTGCACGAACTGGTCGGCGAACTGGGCCTGGACCTGGACGCGTTCGTGCTGTTCTCGTCCGGTGCGGCCGGTTGGGGCAGCGCGGGCTCCCCCGGGTACGCCGCCGCGAACGCGTTCCTCGACGGGCTCGCGGGCTACCGCCGGGCCCGGGGCCTGGCCGCCACCTCGATCGCCTGGGGCACCTGGAGCAGCGACGGCCTGGGCGGCGAAAAGGTGCTGGAGCACCTCGGCCGTATCGGGTTGCGGCCGATGGATCCCGGGCCCGCGCTCGCCGCGCTGGAGCGGGCGTTGCTCGACGGTCACACGCTGCTGACGGTCACCGACACCGACTGGCGGCGGTTCGTCCCGGCCTTCACCGCACAGCGTCCCAGCCCTCTGCTGGCCGACCTGTCGCAGGCCCGCTCCGCCACCGCGGACCACGCGGCCCCGCCCCTGCTCCAGCGGCTGGCCGGTCTGTCCCACGGCGAACAGCGCCGGCAGCTCCTCCAGCACACCCACATCGAGCTGGCCGCGACCCTCGGCCACGACGACCTCACCGGCATCGATCCAGGTCATCCGTTCAAGGAGCTCGGCCTCGACTCCCTCACCGCCGTCGAACTCAGCAACCGGCTGAGCACGGCGACCGGTGTACGCCTGTCCCCGAGCGCGCTGTTCGACCACGAGAACCTCACGGCACTGGTCGAGCACCTGCACGCCGAGCTGGTGGGCGGGACCACGTCGGCGGCCACCGTGGACTTCGACGCGGAGATCCGGCTCGCCGCCGACGTGGTCCCGCCCACCGGGGCGGCCCCGGTTCCCGCGGACGCCGGCGACGTGTTCCTGACCGGCGCGACCGGGTTCGTCGGAGCGTTTCTGCTCAGGGAGCTGATGCGATCGACCGGGGCGAAGGTCCACTGCCTCGTCCGCGCCGAGGACGAGGCGGCCGCGCGCGAGCGCCTGCACGCCGCCCTGGCGGGGTACCGGCTCCGGGACGAGATCGACGCGGAGCGGCTCGCGGTCGTCGTCGGCGACCTCGCCCGGCCCGGCCTCGGCCTGGCACCGGAGACGTACGACGCGCTCGCCCGCACGGTCGACGTGATCTATCACGTCGGCGCCGACGTCAACTGGCTGCGGCCGTACTCGGCGTTGAAGGCGGCCAACGTCACCGGCACCGAGGAGGTGCTGAGGCTGGCCACCCGGTACCGCACGGTGCCGGTGCACCACCTGTCGTCGACCGGTGTCTTCGCGCGCCGCGCGCCGCACGGTGGCGCGCTGGCACCGCACGACCCGGCGGGGCCGGGCTCGGAGCTTCCGACCGGATACACCCAGAGCAAGTACGTGGCGGAGCGGATGATCGACATCGCCAGGAGCCGCGGCCTGCCGGTGACGGTCTACCGGACCGATGTCGTCTGTGGTGACCGGCGCAACGGGGCGTGCCAGACCCGTGACTTCGTCTGGCTGAGTCTCAAGGGCGGTGTTCAGGCGGGGGCGCTGCCGTCCGATGCCGACGCGCTGGTCGGCATGGTCCCGGTGGACTATGTGGCCGCGGCCATGGTGAGGCTCTCCCGGACCCGGTCGGCGGCGGGCGGGACGTTCCACCTCCAGAACCCGAAGCCGGTCGGTTTCCAGGAGATGGCGAGCCGGCTGCGCGCGTGCGGCTATCGGCTCGACGACGTGCCCTGGGCCGACTTCGTGGCGGCCGTACGGGCCGACCGGGACAACGCGCTGTTCCCGGTCATCGACATCTTCAGCGTGTTCATGAGGCTGGGTGAGGCGAGCCATGTCCCCGTCGACGTCGGCGGGACCGAACGGGCCCTCGCCGGATCCGGCATCACCTGCCCCGAGATCGGCCCCGAGCTTCTCGGACTGTATGTGCGCTTCTTCGCCGAATCCGGTTATCTCCCGGCTGTGTCGGGCTGACCCCGGCGGCGATCGGCTCAAGCCCCCGACCGAGGAAGGAACTGTTCGGATGTTGGAGAGGAACGACGACGACGGCCGGTGGATCCGCCGGTTCGCCGCCGCGGAGGACGCACCGTACCGGGTCGTGTGTTTCCCGCATGCCGGTGGTGCGGCCAGCTACTTCCTCCCGGTCGCCAAGGCGCTGGCCCCGGGGGCGGAGGTCCTGGCGATCCAGTACCCCGGCCGACAGGACCGGCGGCACGAACCCGGCGTCACGTCCATCGTGGACCTCGCCGGGACGATCGCGTCGGTACTGCCGCCGTGGCTCGACCGGCCCACCGTCCTGTTCGGGCACAGCATGGGCGCCAGCGTCGCCTTCGAGGTCGCCCGGCGGCTCGAACGAGCCGGCACGGTGGCCCTCGCCCTGTTCGTCTCCGGCCGGGTCGCCCCCACCCGTATCCGCCCGGAGACCGTGCACCAGCGCGACGACGCCGGGCTCCTCGCGGAGGTCAAGAAGCTCAGCGGCACCGATGAACGGCTCTTCGACGACGAGGAACTGGTGCGGCTGATCCTGCCGACGCTGCGGTCGGACTACACCGCCGTCGAGACCTACCGCTTCGAACCCGGCCCGCGCCTTGAGACGCCGATCCACGCCCACCTCGGCGACACCGACCCCCGGGTGACCCCCGACGAGGCCGCCGACTGGCGCGAACAGACGAACGGGCCGTTCACCCTGCGGACCTACACCGGTGGCCACTTCTACCTGAACGCCCATCGCGAGCAGGTCATCCGGGCGATCACCGAGGTCCTCGTCCCGTCGGCAGCGCTCCGGACGGCATCACCGGCAGAGGCCCGGTAGCGCGTGCCGTCCCTCAGCCGGGATCGCGGCCCGCCCAGACGGCGAGCTCGGTCCGCGAGCGCAGGCCGAGCTTCTGGCGCACGCCGGTCAGCCGGTAGGCGACCGCGCGCGGTGAGATCCGCAGCCGCCGCGCGATCTGCGCGTTGGTCAGCCCGTGTCCGACCAGCGTGAGCAGGTCGCGTTCCCCTTCGGCGAGGAGGGGAAGCGCCGTCGGGTCGTCGCCGGACGCCCCGCGCGGCCGTACGTAGGCCACCAGGTCCTGGACCGTCGCCCGCGCCGCCGCCGCACCGATCCGCCGGCTCTCCCGTACGTCGACCTCAGCGCGGGCACGCTCCAGGGTCGTCCTCACCAACCGGTCCCAGCCCTGCCCGGGGCGGGGGGCCGCGGTGCGCAGACGGTACGCCGCGCCGCCGATGTAGAGCCCCTGCGCCGCATGCCCGTCCCGTGCGGATCCGACGGCCAGACCTTCCAGCATGAGACCGACGGCCCAGACATGTCCCTCGGCCGCGTCGAGTCCTTCGGCGAAACACGCACGGGCGTGCTCGACGTCGCCTCGGACGACGGCCGCGTGACCGGCCAGGTGCAGGCCGAGCAGCAGCATCGGGCGGGGGCCCGACACCTTCAGTGCCGCGACGGCCCGCGCGGCCAGGGCGCCGCAGCGGTGGGTGTCCCCGAGGGACAGCGCGCCCGCGGCCAGCCAGTACAGGCACGCGCCGACTGGCCCTTCGTCCATGGCGAGACTCTCCTCCAAATAGCGGGCGGCGCGGGTGAGTTCACCTGCCGAGGAGTACGCGGCACCGAGTTCGGACAGTGCCCGGGCCAGCAGTCCCGGCCGGCCCGATGCACGCGCGGCGTCGACACCGTCCTGCGCGTACGTCAGGGCGGCGGCGCTGTCGCCGACCCAGCCGGCCAGTGCGGCACACTCCACCAGCAGGGGACCCGACCACGGGGAGGCCGGCGGGACGCAGGCGCGCGCGGACCGCACGAGGTCGTAGTCGGACGGCCGGACGTGGCCGTGCCGCAGCAGGCAGCGGCCGAGCGCGACGGCAAGGGGCCCCGTCCACTCGGGCCGGCGGTCCCTCCCCCAGGCGCAGGCTTCCCGGAGGGTCTCCGCCATGACCTGCGGTCTCGTGCTGTCGTCCCGTTCCATGTCGCGGACGAGCGCGGCGGTCCACCGGTCGCGTACGCCGGCGTCCTCGCCCTCGGCGGCGAGGATCTCCCGGCCGAAGCCGCGGACCACGTTCAGCTGGCGGCAGCGCCCGTCGGCGACGGAGACGAGGGATTTCACCGCGAGGCGGGCGACCAGGTCGCCGACCTCGGTGGCGGGAACGTCCTCGCCCGCGCAGACCAGCGTCGCATCGGGGAGGCCGAACTCGGTGCCCAGGACGGACAATCGCCGTAGCACCGCCTGTTCGCCCCGGTCGAGCAGGCGGTAGCTCCGCCGGAGGGCCTCACGCGGGTCCTGGCGCCGGCCGGGCCCGCTCAGCAGGCCGATTCCGTCGCCGAGCCGTTCGAGGATCTCTCCCGGCGTGAAGAACCCGGCTCTCCGCGCGGCGCACTCGATGGCCAGCGGCAGGCCGTCGAGGTGTGCGCACAGGCGGACCACGTCGTCCTCGTTGCCCGGGTCCAGGACGAAGGAGGGGTCGACGGCACGGGCCCGCTCGACGAACAGGTGGACGGCAGCGCTGAGGGGCGTGTCCCGGTCGGCCCGTCCGGCGGACGGCAGCGGGTTCACCAGCACCGGCGTCTCGTCGGCGAGCCGTACCGGTTCCCTGCTGGTGAGCAGTGTCGTCGTGCTGGGCCAGCGCCAGGACACGTACGCGGCCAGGTCGGCGGCCAGGTCGAGGGCTTCGTCGCAGTCGTCCAGCAGGAGCAGCGCGGGAAGCCGC
Source organism: Streptomyces sp. 4F14 (assembly GCF_048159485.1). Classification (NCBI taxonomy): domain Bacteria; kingdom Bacillati; phylum Actinomycetota; class Actinomycetes; order Kitasatosporales; family Streptomycetaceae; genus Streptomyces; species Streptomyces sp. 4F14. The sequence continues at coordinate 85,745 of NZ_JBLRVY010000039.1, read as the reverse complement.
CCGAGGCGCAGCGTGTCGGCGAGGTCGGCGCGGGCCTTGTCCGGTTCTGGGCCGGGGCCCAGGTCCAGGCGCCACACACCGCCCGGGCGGGACTGCCTGGTGCGGTGGGCGAGTTCGCGGGCCAGCCGGGACTTGCCCACGCCGGGCGGTCCCACGAGCGTGATGTGCCGGTGGCGCCGGAGCAGTTGTGCCGCGTGCGCGATGTCGTCCTCGCGGCCGACGAAGCTGTCGGTGGCCGGCTGGAGGGCTCTGACGCTGCCGATGCCGCCGGCGGCGCCGGGCGCGGAGTCCTGGGCGCGCGCTGTCCGCTCGTGCCGGCGCCGGCGGTGGGCTCGTTGCCGGCACGCGTTGGAGCAGTACGTCGCGGCCGGCCCGGGCCGGCCGGTCGGCAGCGGGCCTCCGCAGGACGGGCACCGCGACCAGGCCGTCCCGCCCTCACTCACCGGAGGCCCTGGCCGCGAGCCACGTCGCCAGTTCGCAGCGGGAACTCAGGTCCAGCTTGGAGTAGATGCTGGTGATGTGGGAGCCGACGGTCTGCTCCGAGATCTGGAGTCTCGCCGCGACCCCGCGGTTGGTCAGCCCGGCCGCGACGAACGCGGCGACCTGGTTCTCCCGCCGGCTCAGCGGTGGCTCGGCGGTGGCAGGACGTGCGGTGCCGTTGTGCACGTAGTCGAGAAGCTGCTGACGGGTCATCCTGTGTGCCAGTCGCTCGGCGGCGCGGTACGCACCCGCTTCGAGCAGGGGGCCGGTGATGAGCGGCTTGCCGGCGAACAGGCTGTGCCACGGTGAGGTGGCCGGCGTGCGCGTGAGCCTTTCCGCCGCCGCTTTGAGGACGATGGCCCGCTGGTGGCGGCCCGTGCTCGCGGCCACTGCCGCCAGTCCGTCCAGGGCGGGCGACAGGTCGTCGTTCTCGGCGCACTCGACGGCCTGCGAGAACATCGACTCCGCGGTGACGAGATCGCCCCGGACCAGCGCCGCGGTGCCGGTGGTGCACGACCCGAACGACATCAGGCGCGACTCGCCGTACAGGCGGAGCACCGGCAGTGCCTGCTCGGTGGTCCGCTCCGCACGGTCGGTGTCCCCGCACCGCGCCGCGAGCCAGGCGAGCTGGAGCCGGCAAGCGGCGGCGCCGGCGTGCTCGCCGCGCGCGGTCAGCGCCGTCGACGCGTGCTCGTAGTGCCGTATCGCCGCTGCCGGCTCGCCTTCGCGGGCGCGTGCGGCGCCGAGGGTCAGCAGCGCCGTGGCGAGGCCGGCGTCGTTCCCCGCCTGTTCGAGCGCCGGGACCGTCTGCTCCAGGCCCCGGATCCCGGCCGCCCGCGCGCCCGAGGAGAACCGCACCCCGGCGAGATGGGTGAGGAGCACATCACGGTGCGGCGCGGACGGTGACCGCAGGGACGCCTGCTCCAGAACGCGCGCGGCGGCCCGGAGGTCACCGGCCTGCGCCAGGTGCCAGCCGTACATCGTGGCCAGGGCGAGGTGACGTCCGCCGGTCCAGCGGACCGCCAGGGCCAGGTACTCGCTGCGCGCGGCGATCCAGCGTGCCGTCTTCTGCGGTACGTATCCGGTCCGGACGAACTCCGTCGCGCGGTCGCCCAGCCAGGCGGTCAGGGCCTGCCGGACGGCGGTCCGCTCGCCGGCCTCGACGAGGCGGTCGGCGGCGTACCGCCGGATGGTCTCCAGCTGCCGGATTCCGCCTCCGGCGGCCGGCGGACATCGGGTGAGCAGCGATTTCGCCGCGAGATCGGCCAGCAGTCCGGGCAGTTCGGCCGCCGACACGTCACCGATGGCGCACACCGCCTCCGCGGCGTCGAAGGCGGCGTCCCGCGGCAGTACCGACAGTCTGCGCAGCACGGCCCGGTGACGGGCGCCGAGCAGCTGGTGGCTCCCGTCGGCGACGGCTCGCAGGCTCGCCTGCCGGTGGGGGTCGTCCGGGCCGTCGGCGCGGTACAGCGCGGGCAGGATCTCCTCCACCGGCTGTCGCGACACCCGGCTCGCGGCGAGTTCGATGGCCAGCGGAAGACCGTCGAGGTGGACGCAGAGCGTGCCGACGGCGTCGGCGTCGGCCTCGGTCAGCTCGAAATCGGGTACGACGGCGCGCGCCCGGTCGACGAACAGCCGGACGGCGTCGGTCCGCAGCAGCTCCCGGGGGCTCAGGCGGTGCCCTGGTGGGGGGACGGAGAGGGGCGGCACCGGGACGACCGCCTCGCCGGGCAGGGCCAGTGCCTCCCGGCTGGTGGCCAGGATCCGTAGCCCCGGGCAGCGGTCGATCAGCTCGGCGACGAGCCGGGCGCAGGGGTCGAGGGCACGCTCGCAGGTGTCCAGGACGAGTACGGCGTGCTGGTCACCGATGGCGGAGACCAGCGTGCCGGCCGGCATGTCGTCGACCGCCGCCGATGCGAGGTCGGCCCACCACACCTTCTGGCCGGTGCGTGCGAGGCAGCCGCGCAGGGCCTCCACCAGCAGCCGGGTCTTGCCGCATCCTCCCGGCCCGGTCAAGGTGACGAGCCGGTGTCTCCCGGCCGCCTGCCGGAGCGTGCGCAGCTCGTTTCGGCGGCCGACGAACGAACCCGGTCTCACCGGCGGATCGTCGTCCAGCAGCCGTACCGCTGGTGGGGCGGGTCGCGAGCTCAGCATGCGGTGAGTAGACAGTCCCCGTGAGTGCGGGTTCTCGCTCCGCGGTCCCAACATTCGCGCCCGGATCTGGTCATGCGGACCAAGGGCCCGGCGGGATTGGTCCAGGCGGCCAGAGCCGGGGGCCGGTTTTGGCACCGTGACGCAAACGGGCTGACCGACGGCGCCTGTTTACTGCTCGAATGACGCAGTCCGCCGCTCTGCCTTTTCCTCAGGACCGTACCTGTCCTTATCACCCGCCCGTCGGCTACGGGCCGATGTCACGGCCGCTGTCGCGGATCACGCTGTACGACGGCCGTGAGGTGTGGGTGGTCACCGGCCATGCCGTGGCCCGCGAGCTGATGGCCGACCAGCGCCTGTCCGTCGAGGCGTGGCGTGACGGCTTCCCGATTCCCGACCCGCGCTTCGCCGGGGTCGTCCGGGACCGCCGTCCGACGCTGTGCGGTACCGACGATCCCGAGCACAACGTCCAGCGGCGGAGGCTGATCCCCAGCTTCTCGCTCAAGCGGACGGCAGCGCTCCGGCCGCAGATCCAGCGGACCGTCGACGAGCTGATCGACCGCATGGTGGCCCAGGGCCCGCCGGCCGAACTGGTGAACGCCTTCGCGCTGCCCGTGCCGTCGATGGTGATCTGCTCGCTGCTCGGCGTCCCGTACGAGGACCATGAGTTCTTCGAGGCGCAGTGCCGCAGACTGTCGCGCGGGCTGCCCGCCGACGCCTACGACGCGGGCGCCCGACTCGACACGTACCTCAGCGAGTTGATCGACCGCAAACAGCGGACGCCCGGTGACGGACTGCTCGACGATCTGATCCGCGACCAGCTGAACGAAGGGATCATGGAGCGGGCCGACCTGGTCTCCCTGGCGTTCATTCTGCTGGTGGCCGGGCACGAGACGACGGCGAACATGCTCTCGCTCGGCACCTTCACCCTGCTCCAGCACCCGGAGAAGCTGGCCGAGCTGCGCGCCGATCCGTCCCTGATGCCCGCCGCGGTGGACGAGCTGATGCGGTTCCTGTCCATCGCGGACGGGCTCCTGCGGCTGGCCGTCGAGGACATCGAGATCGCCGGTACGACGATCAGGGCCGGTGAGGGGGTCGTCTTCACACCGTCTCTCATCAACCGCGACACCGACGCCTTCGAGAACCCCGATGTGCTGGACTGGCACCGCTCGGCCCGTCATCACGTGGCGTTCGGCTTCGGTACCCACCAGTGTCTCGGGCAGAACCTGGCGCGGGCGGAGATGGAGATCGCGCTGCGGACGCTCTTCGACCGGCTGCCCGGTCTGCGGCTGGCCGCGCCCGCGGAGGAGATCCCCTTCAAACCGGGCGACACGATTCAGGGAATGCTCGAACTTCCGGTGACCTGGTAGGGGTTGGTCGGCATGCGCATCGAGATCGACAGGGACGTCTGTATCGGTTCGGCCCAGTGTGCGCTGACCGCGCCCGGCATCTTCACCCAGGACGACGACGGCTTCAGCGAGCTGCTGCCGGGCCGCGAGGACGGCGGCGGGGATCCGCTGCTGCGGGAGGCCGTCCGCACCTGCCCGGTCAAGGCCATCAGCATCTCCGAGGGGTGAGCGGCGGCGCACGCCGAGCCGGCCCTGTCTCCGCTGAGCGCACCGAGCACCTGCCGGGGTGGCGGACCCGCAGCCGACCATCGCCTGGCTGACGGACTTCACCAGTTGTCCGGAGCCGGCGGGCCCGAGGTGGGTCAGCCGGTTCACCAGCGCGGCGAGGACGGACCGGGCCCGCGCCACGTCCTCCTCGTCCCCCTCGTCCTTCTCGTCCTTCTCGTCCTTCTCGTCCTCTCCGAGCCTCAGGGTCAGGTCGCCGCGCTCGGCTCCCGGGGCCCCGCCGGAGAGGGGCGCGTCGGCCCAGCCCGCGCCCCTTCACGGGCGAGGGCCGCCACGGTGTCCGGCCGGATGTCGTACACCCGCACCGCGTGGTCGCGCCGCGGGAGCCGGCGGGCGATTCGCCGAGCCCCTGCACCTTCTCCTCCTCGGGTGCGTGACGAGACCGGGGACCGGCCTTTTCCGGCTGCACGGTTCAGTCCTCTGTCGTGGAGCGTGAGCGCAGGAGGTGCAGGACGACACTGTTGTCGAGGTCGCCGAGACCCTGGGCGACGACCGACGCGTACAGCCCGGCGACGGTGTCGGACAGCGGCAGCGTGACGTGTCCGTCGGCGGCGCTCTGCACGACGAAGCCGAGGTCCTTGTCGAGATAGCGCGCGGGGCCGGAGGGGGTGAAGTCGCCGTCGGTGAGGTGGTGTCGTTTCTGGGCCAGCACCTCGGAGGCGGCGAGCCCGCCCGCGAGGACCTCCAGCAGGGCCGCCGGTTGCAGTCCGCCGCGCTCGCCGAGTACGACGGCCTCGGCGAGGGCCACCAGGGTTCCCGCGACGACGAGTTGGTTGCACGCCTTGGCGAGCGATCCGGCGCCGGTGTCTCCCATGCGGCGTACGGTCGACCCCAGCGCGGCGAGATACGGGCGGACGTGTTCGACGGCGGTTTCCGGGCCGCCCGCCATGATGGACAGGGTGGCGTCGCGGGCGCCGGTCACGCCGCCGCTGACCGGGGCGTCGACGACGGTGAGGCCGCGCGGTCGCAGTTCGTCGGCGAGGGCGCGGACCCCGGCCGGGGAGACGGTGCCCATCACGACGAGGGTGTGCAGGGCCGGTGCCGGGTCGGCCAGCAGTCCGTCCGGCCGGTCGAGGACGTCCCGTACCTGCGGCAGGTCGGGGAGCATGCTGAGGACGACGGGGGCCGTGGCCGCCACCTGTCCGGGGTGCTCCGCGGCCCGGCAGCCGACCGCGACGGCCGAGTCGAGCGCCGGGCGGCCGCGGTTCCAGACCAGGACGTCGAAGCCGGCCCCGGCGAGGTTGGCGGCCATCGGCAGGCCCATCGCGCCGAGGCCGACGAAGCCGACCGTCGCGGACCGTGGGGACGGGGAGGTCATGTGGGGAGTTCCGCATCGGTGAACAGCCCGGCGCGGGCCGCCAGTTCGCTCAGGCGTGCGGACAGGTCCGGGTGGTCGAGCACGTCCCGGTTGACGACGAAGCGGGGCGGTCTGCCGGTCGCCACGTCGAGAACGGCGCGGACCGCGCTGCCGCCGTTGCCGGCGGACATCTCGTCCGTCCACGCGAGGCTGTGCGGGCTGAGGACGACGTTGTCCATGCGCAGCAGCGGGTTGCCGGGGTCGGGGGGCTCGTTCTCGAACACGTCCAGTCCGGCCCCTCGGATGCGCCCGTCGCGCAGAGCGCTGATCAGGGCCGTCTCGTCGACGATCGGGCCGCGGGCGACGTTGAGGAGTACCGCGGAACGCTTCATCAGGGACAGTCGCCGTGCGTCGACCAGGTGGAAGGTCTCCTCGGTCAGGACGCACATCACGATGACGGCGTCCGACCCGGCCATCACCGTGTCCGCGTCGACGAGACGTACCCCGAGTTCCGCCGCGGCCCGCGGCGGGCAGTAGGGGTCGTAGGCGATGATCTCGGTCTCGAAGGGTCTCAGCAGTCCGACCAGATCGCGGGCGGTGTTGCCGAGGCCGAGCAGTCCGACGCGGCGGCCGGTGAGCCCGCGTCCCATCCACCGGTCGCGCTCGGCCCAGCGTCCCTCCCGTACCAGCCGGTCCTTGGTGGCGGCGTTGTGCAGCACGGCCAGCAGCAGCGTGAGCGCGGCCGTGGCGACGGGGCGCCGGGCTCCGTCCGGGGTGATGGTCACCAGGACGCCGTGCCGTGTGCAGGCGTCGAGGTCGACCGCGTCGTAGCCGACCCCGAAGCGGGCGAGCAGCAGCGGGGGCCGGCCGGCGCCGGCGAAGGTGCGGGCGGTGACGGAGGGCGCCGCGAACAGGACGGCGTCCAGGCCGTCGATGTCCGCCGCGAGGAGTTCGTCGGTGTCGCGCGGCAGGTAATGCCAGTCGATCCCGGCGGTGTCCAGTTCGCTCAGCCGGATGTCTCCCCACACGTTGCGGCCGTCGCCGTCGAGGAAGTCGTGGCTGACGCCGACGGTCACCCGGCTCGCGGCCGGCTGGGGGCCCGCCATCACAGCACCGCGACCGGGTTGACCGGCGAGCCCGTGCCGCCGGGGATGTTCAGTGGTGCCACGACGAGCAGGAACTCGTAACGGCCCTCCGCGGCGCAGGCGGTGGACAGCGCCTCCAGGTCGAGGTTGTCCAGCAGGGGTACGCCCATGGCGGTGATGGCGAGGGCGTGGACGGGAGAGTGCAGTCCCTCGACGGGGGACGGCCGTACATCGCTGTCGCCGTCGCCGCCGAGCAGCGCGATGCCGAGTTCGGCCAGCAGGGGGACGGCGTCGACGTGGAGGCCGGCGCTCGCGTTGTCGGGGTTCCACGGCCCGAGTTCGGCGCGGCGCCGGAAGTGTCCTGAGCGCAGGAGTACCGCGTCGCCTTCGCTGATGGTCACGCCGAGCGTCTGTTCCGCGGCGAGCAGGTCCTCGGCGTGCACGGCCGTTCCGGGTTCGAGCCAGTCGACGCCGAGGGCGGCGGGCAGGTCGATGAGGACGCCTCGGGTGACCAGGGGGCCCAGGGCCGAGACGGCGCCGAAGTGGGCGCCGGCGGCGTCGACGACCTCGCGGGCCGTGCGGCCGTCGTAGAGCTGGCCTCGGTAGGCGATGTGGGAGAGCGCGTCGAGGTGGCTGACGCCCTTGCCGTGGTAGTCGACGGCGATGAAGTCCTTGTGGCAGGACGGTTCGGGGCTCTCCACGTCGCCGAGGTCGGACATGTAGTGCAGGGCGGGTTTGCCGTTGTCGGGTCCCGCCGTCGTGTTCCAGGGCAGCGCCATCGGGACGGTGGTTCCGCTGCGGACGAGGGCGGTGGCGCGCTGGACGTGCGCCGGGGTGACCCGGTTCCACGCGCCACGGTCGGCGGGGGTCCAGTGACCCCAGGTGGACACCGTCTCGAAGAGGATGTCGAACTCCTCGCGCGAGAGGTGCGGTCCGTTGTCGGGGAGGACGGAAGAGGCCAGAGGAAGCAGGGAATCAGACGGGCTGCTGGTCATCGCTGCTCAGCGCTCCAAGGCTCGGAGGATCTCATCTGCCGACCCGGGCGGCGCCGCGGTCGGGGAGTTCGTCGGGACTCACCGCCGAAGCGTGCGCCGCCGCCGTTGTCGTTCGGTGAGATACGAGAGACAATCACAACATGCTGCACTTTGAACAGAATGGTGGATGGAGTTGCGGATGAACGCAAGCGACCCAGGAAGTCTTGTCCCGGCGGTGACCCGGGCCGTGGCGATCCTGGACACGCTCGGCGAGGCGCGGGGCCGCCACCTGTCGGTCAGCGAGATCGCCCGGGCCCTGGGGCTGCCGAAGTCCTCGACGGGCAACCTCTGCGTCTCCCTGGAGGCCGCGGGGATGATCACGCGCCACGGAGCGGGCTTCGGCCTGGGCCGCAAGCTGGTCGAACTCGGGGGCCGCTACCTGTCCACGGTGGATCAGGTGCGCGACTTCTACGAGCTGTGCCGGCGCACCGCGCACGTCTCCCGGGAGACGGCCCGCGTCGCCGTGCTGGACGGCCTGGACGTGCTCTATCTGGCCCGGTACGACGGCACGCAGCCGCTGCGGCTGACCGCCAACATCGGCGACCGCTTCCCGGCCAACTGCACGGCCACCGGGAAGGCCATCCTGTCCACCCTGAATCCGGCGGCGGCCGAGGACCGGCTGCGCGGCCGTACCCTGCCGGCGCTCAGCGAGCGGTCCCTGACCTCCGCGCCCGCGCTGCTCGACGACCTGGCGCGGACCCGGGAGCGGGGCTACGCGATCGACGACGAGGAGGCCACGCCGGGCGTCGTCTGCCTGGCCGTCGCGGTCAGCGGGTTCCGTACCGACTCGGCGATGTTCGCGATCAGTGTCACCGTGCTCAAGGCGCGGCTCGACGACGAGCTCCGTGAGGCGCTGCTGGCGGATCTGCGGACGATCGCGGCGGGCATGGAGAATCCCATGCTCCCGCCGGGGGCACGCCTGGGCGGCGGGTGAACGCGCAGGCGGGACCCTCTTGCCTCAAGTTGTGGGGGCCGTACGGGAGTTGCCGTACGGCCCCCACAACTTGAGGGAATAAAAGCCAGCACGAGCATTGACCATAATGCTGGGCCGAGTTCAGGATGTTGGGCGAGCCGTTGGATCGGTCCTCGGCCTGCACATTCCGGAGAAGTCTGTGAACGACGCTCCCGAAGACACAGCTCCCAACCCCCCGGCTTCCCGCCCGCTGGCAACGATCCGCGGACTGTGCAAGCGGTTCGGCGGCACCCTGGCCCTCGCCGACGTGGACCTCGACCTGCACGCGGGCAGCATCCTCGCCCTCCTGGGCCACAACGGCGCCGGGAAGTCCACCCTCATCAAGATCCTCGCCGGTGTCCACCGCGGCGACGAAGGCCGGATCACCGTGGCCGGCCACCCCCTCGGCACGGACGCCGCGTCCGCCGAGATGTCCTTCATCCACCAGGACCTCGGTCTGGTGGAGTGGATGACGGTGGCGGAGAACGTCGCCCTGGGCACCGGCTACCCCCGCCGCGCCGGCCTGGTCTCCTGGCGGCGGGTCCGCCGGCGCTGCGTCGAGGCCCTGGACATCGTGGCCGGCCACCTCGACCCCGACGCGGCCGTCGCCGACCTCACCCGCGCCGAACGCTCCCTCGTCGCCATCGCCCGCGCGCTGTCCACCCGCGCCCGCCTCATCGTCCTCGACGAACCGACCGCGAGCCTGCCCGCCGCGGACTGCGTGCGGCTCTTCGAGGTCCTGCACACCCTGCGCGACCGTGGCCACGCCATCGTCTACGTCAGTCACCGCCTCGACGAGGTCTACCAGGTCGCCGACCGCTTCGCGGTCCTGCGCGACGGCCGGCTCATCAGTCAGGGCGTCCTCGCCGAGCACGGCCCCGACCGGCTCGTGCGCGACATCGTCGGCCACGAACCGCAGAGCCACAGGCCGCCCGGCCCCCGCACCCGAGGGGCCGAGTCCGCCATCGTGCTGCGCCTGACCGAGGTCACCACCGAGGGCGCCGGACCCGTCGACCTGGAACTGCGCGCCGGGGAGATCCTCGGCATGGTCGGCCTCACCGGGGCCGGCCACATGGACCTCGGCCGCGCCCTCGCCGGCACCCGGCCCCTCACCGGCGGCCGGGCCCTGCTCGACGGCCGTCCGTACCACCCGGGGTCGGTCGCCGCCGCCGTGGACGCGGGGATCGGCTTCGTCACCAGCAACCGGCAGGAGGAGGGCTGCGCCCTCGAACTCACCGTGCGGGAGAACTTCCTGGCCAATCCGCGCGCCGACAGCCGCTCCCCCTGGCACTGGATCGGTCCCCGGCGGGAGCGCGCCGAAGCCCGCTCGCTCATCGAGCGGTTCGGCGTCCGTCCCGCCGCCCCGGAGGCGCCGATCGCCACCCTGTCCGGCGGCAACCAGCAGAAGGTCATGATCGGCCGATGGCTCCGGCTGAGCCGCCGCGTGGTGATCCTCGAAGAGCCGACAGCGGGCGTCGACGTCGGCGCGAAGGCCGAGATCTACCGGCTCCTCGACGACGCCCTCGCCCAGGGACTCGCCGTCCTGCTCATCTCGACCGACTTCGAAGAGGTGGCCGGCGTCTGCCACCGCGCCCTGGTCTTCGTCCGGGGCGCCGCGACGACGGAACTGTCCGGCGACACCCTCACCGTCACCGAACTCACCCAGGCCGCGTCGGCCATGCCGGCGCTGACCGGAACAGGCGATCACTGATGGCCATCGAGACAGGATCCTCCCGCAGCCCGCAGCAGCCCGAGTCCGGCGGCGGCCAGGGCACGAGGACACGCCCCCGCAGGAGCGCCGCCGCCCCGCGGAGCACCTCCGCGGGAGGCCGTTCCCCCGGCCACCTGATCGGCACCTACGGGCTGCTCGCCCTCACCGCCCTGCTCTTCCTGGTCTTCTCCCTCGCCCTGCCGGACACGTTCCCCACCCTGGACAACATCTCCTCGATCCTGTCCAACCAGTCGATCCCGGCCATGCTCGCGCTCGGCGCGATGATCCCCGTCGTCACCGGCAAGTTCGACCTGTCCGTCGGCTACGGCCTCGGCCTGGCCCACGTGCTGACGATGCAGCTGATCGTCAACAACGGCTGGCCCTGGCCGCCGGCCTGCCTGGCCGTCGTCGTCGGCGGCTGCGTCGTCGGCGTGTTCAACGGCCTGCTGGTGGAGTTCGCCAGGATCGACTCGTTCATCGCCACCCTCGGCACCGGCAGCGTGCTCTACGCCTGCACCGGCTGGATCACCGACGGCGCCCGCATCGTCCCCGGCCCGCAGGGACTGCCCGCCGCTTTCACCGACCTGTACGACTCGAAGTTCCTCGGCCTGCCGGTGCCCGCCTTCTACGTCCTCGGCCTCGCCGTCGTCCTGTGGCTGCTGCTGGAGCGGCTGCCGCTGGGCCGCTACCTGTACGTCATCGGCTCGAACGCCCGGGCCGCCGACCTGGTCGGCATCCCCACCCGCCGGTACGGCGTCTACGCCTTCGCCGGCTCCGGGACCGTGGTCGGCTGCGCCGGGGTCCTGCTCGCCTCCCAGCAGCAGATCGGCAACCCCAGTGTCGGCATGGACTACCTGCTGCCCGCCTTCGTCGGCGCCCTGCTCGGCTCCACCGCCATCAGGCCCGGCCGCGCCAACGCCGCCGGCACCGTGGTCGCCGTCTCCATCCTCGCCATCGGTCTCGCCGGCATCCAGCAGCTGGGGGCCGAGTTCTGGGCCACGTCCCTGTTCAACGGCGGCACCCTCCTCCTCGCGGTCGGCCTGGCCGGCTACTCCGCCCGCCGCAGGCTGCGCGCCGGGGCCGACGCCACCCGTACGTCGCGGTCCGGCCCGCCGGCCACCGACTAGCGGGTTCTTCCACGGGGTTCTCGCCACGCCCCCCTCCTGATGAGCACCCATTCCCTCCCCCCCCGTATGTCAGCAAGGAGCCTCGCCGTGACCCATCAGGTCGCCCGCGCGGTACCACTGAGGGCCATCGCCGCCTTCGCCGTGGTCACCGCCTTCGCCTCGGGCTGCACTCGCGGCTCGGAAGCCGCCGCAACCGGCACCACGTCCTCCGCGAAGGCCGGCTGCCCGGCCGTACTCGCCGAAGCCAGGGCCGCCGTCAAGGCGGCCGAAGACGTCGACGCCCCCTGGAACGGCCCGGCCACCGGCCCCAAGGCGGTGTCCGGCAAGAACATCGTCTACGTGGCCCAGAGCATGACCAACCCCGGCGTCGCGGGCACCGCCGACGGCGTGCGGGAGGCCGCCAGGGCCATCGGCTGGAACGTACGGATCATCGACGGCCAGGGAACCCCGGCCGGCATCCAGGCGGCCCTCAGCCAGGCCGTCGCCGTCAGACCCGACGGCATCGTCCTGTCCGGCTTCGACCCCAGGTCGACCGCGCAGCAGGTCGCCCAGGCCGACGCCGCCGGCATCCCCCTCATCGGCTGGCACGCCGTGGACGCGCCGGGCCCCAGCACCAGCCCCAAGCTCTTCAGCAACATCACCACCAACGTCGAGGACGTCGCGAAGATCAGCGCCGACTGGGTCATCGGCCAGTCCGGCGGCCGGGCCGGGGTGGTGGTCTTCACCGACGCCTCCATCCCGTTCGCCAAGGGCAAGTCGGACCTGATCGTGAAGGAACTCGCCACCTGCTCCGACGTGAAGGTCCTGACGACGTCCAACATCCCCATCGCCGACGCCAGCAGCCGCACGCCCCAGGAGGTGTCCGCGCTGCTGTCCCGTTACGGGACGAAGTGGACGCACTCCGTCGCCATCAACGACCTCTACTTCGCCGACGCCGCGCCCTCGCTGCGGGCGGCGGGCAGGCAGGGCGGCGGACCCCCGTTCAACATCGGCGCGGGCGACGGCGACCCGTCCGCCTTCCAGCGCATCAACAGCAGGCAGTTCCAGTCGGCGACGGTCCCCGAACCGCTCTCGGAACAGGGCTGGCAGATAGTCGACGAGTTCAACCGCTCCTTCTCCGGCGAACCCGCCAGCGGCTATGTCGCCCCCGCCCACATCAGCACGGCCGACAACGCCGGCGGCGAGTCCTCCTGGGATCCGGCGGGGTATCGCGAGGGGTACCGGAAACTCTGGGGGAGGTGACCCCGGCCGGCCGCGGGTGCCCGTCCCGCCCGTGCGGGCGGTGCGGGTGCCGGGTCAGGCGGAGCGGCGGCCGGGGAGGGCGGCGGGCGGTGCCTCCTGCTCCCGGGGGACGAGCATGGTGGTGCCGAGTTTCTGGACCAGGTAGAGCGCGCTGTGCAGTCGGAGCCGGTCCTCGCCCAGTTCGCGCAGGGACTTGCCGAGCAGTTGTTCGGCCTTCCTGACGCGGTACAGGACGGTGTTCTTGGCGACGTAGAGGAGTTCGGCGGTCGCGGCCACGCTGCGTTCCTGTTCCAGATAGCACAGGACCGTTTCCCGGAGCGCGGCGGTGGCCTTGTCGTCGGTGGCGAGCGGGCCGAGTTCCCGTACGACGAAGTCCGTCGCCGCCGCCATCTCGTTGCCGAGCAGCAGGAGGAGTTCCAGCGCGCCGTAGTCGTGGACGCCGGCGGGCCGGGTCTGCCCCACCGTCTCCAGGGGTTCACAGGCGCGCGCCTGGAAGTGGGACTGGCGGAAGCCGGCGATGCCGTCGCCCGGGAGTCCGGAGAAGACCTGGATGTGGGCGGGGACCGCGAGCGGTTTCTCGATGCACCGGAATGCCGTGGGACGGGCGGTGCTGCGGCCTCCCCAGGCCCACAGGCGGGTGGTGCCGACGGGCAGCAGGAACGTGGACGAGCAGCCGGCCGCCTCCAGCAGCTTCAGTGCCGTGTCCTTCAGCCCGCCGGCCCGGTCGGGTACGGGCTCCTCGCAGGCGACGATCAGGGCGACGTGGTGCAGCGTCAGGTCGTAGCCGAGGCGCTGCACCGTGTTCGCCAGGTCGATCGGCTGGCCCTCCAGGATCGCGTTGACGAGAGTGATCCGCCCTCGGGCGACTCCGGCGAGCCAGCGCGCCCGGCACTGGGCGAAGTTCTTGCCGACGAACAGGACCAGCCGCTCCATGCCGTCGAAGAGTTCCGCGGAGAGCCGCTGCATCGCCGCCGGGCGTTCCGCCACGGGCAGGGTGGCGGCGCAGAATTCGAAGAACTCCTGCATGAGTTCCGCGTGAATGAAGCGTACGCGGCGCAGCAGCGGTTCGACGTGCATGCCGGATTCGACGCTCTTGCGGACCGTGTCGCCGATCTCACTCTTCAGGCTTTCCGGAAAGGTGCTCAGACCGCCCAGCCGCAGCAGCCCCCACAGGGAGACCGCCTCGAAAAAGCGCGACTCGACGTGGGAGCCGAGACTGCCGAAATCGCGCTTCGTGGCGACCCGGTCGACCAGTATCCGGCTCTTCTCCACGACCCAGCCCACCGCTGCCGGTCCCACCACGGAAATCGCCTGGTCGAGCAGTGGTGCGCCGACGGCCGACCGATTCAGCGCGTCTTGGTCAAGGGGGCGCAGTAAATGTATCAAAACGCATCCTCCAGCGCTTCCATTTCACCTGCGGAACAGCATTGGCGCAGGCCGGTGGCAATATCCGGAAAATGGTCCGGACGTATGGAGTGGCTCGTTGATCCAGAAGGTATCACCCCGTGATCGAGGTCGAGGAATCACAGGGTAATTGCTGAGTATCAGTCGTCCGCCGGGTAACTCATACCCTGCGATGAGCTATGAGTTGCCCGGTGTTATCTAGAATCTGCGGCACGCCACGGAAGGGGAAATCCATGGGCCAGCAGGCCGACGGCAAGGACTCCGACTCCGTACCGGTGGCCTGGGTGTTGTCGGCGAGGACCGGTGCCGGTCTGGCCGCCCGGGCGGCCAGGCTGAGCGGGCAGGTCCGGTCGGACCCGGCCACGCCGGAGACCGAGATCGGCGCACGGCTCGTCGCCGGCGCCACGTCGTTCGGGGAGCGCGCGGTCGTCGTCGACAGCACCCGGGAAGGGCTGCTGGCGGGACTGGACGCGCTCGCCTCCGGCCGGGAGGCACCCAATCTCCTCACCGGTACGGGCGAAGCTGGCCGTCGGGCGGTGTTCGTCTTCCCCGGTCAGGGCACCGAGTGGCCCGGGATGGCCGCGGACCTGCTGCGCTCGGCGCCGGTGTTCGCCGAGCGCGTCCGCGCCTGTGAGCGGGCGCTCGCCCCCTACGTCGACTGGTCCTTGGAGGAGGTGCTGACGGGCTGCGACAGCGCGCCGCCGCTGGAGCGGGTCGACGTCGTACAGCCCGTGCTGTTCGCGACGATGGCGTCGCTGGCCGCCCTGTGGCGCTCGTTCGGCATCGAGCCGGCCGCTGTCGTCGGGCACTCCCAGGGCGAGGTCGCGGCCGCGCACGTGGCGGGAGCGCTCTCGCTGGAGGACGCGGCGCGGCTGGTCGCCCTGCGCAGCCGGGCCCTGCACGCGATCCGCGGCGACGGGGCCATGGTCACCGTCATGGGCTCCGGCGGGCAGGTGCGGGAGATGCTGTCGGGCCTGGAGGGGCGGCTGTGGGTGGCCGCCGTCAACGGCCCGAACGCGTTGACCGTCTCCGGCGACCTGGAGGCGCTCCGTGCGTTCGAGTCGGATCTCTCCGCCGCCCGGATCCTGCGGTGGCGGCTGCCGGGGGTCGACTTCGCCGCCCACTCGGGCCATGTGGAGGCGATCCGGGACGAGGTCCTGCGCCTGTCGAAGGAGACCCGCCCGTGCGGCACCGCCGTCGCCTTCTACTCCAGTGTCACCGCCGGGCGGATCGACCCGGCCGGACTCGGCGGCGACTACTGGTACCGCAATCTCCGGGAGCCGGTGCGCTTCCACGAGACGGTGGAGACGCTCCTCACGGACGGCTACGACGCGTTCGTGGAGTGCGGTCCGAAGCCGGTGCTCAACCTCGGCCTCCAGGAGACCGCCGACCGGGCGGGGATCCCCGTGTCGCTCCTCGCCAGTCTGCGGCGCGGCGAAGGGGGGATGCGGCGCTTCGTCACCGCGCTCGCGGACGCCTATGTGCACGGGCTGCCCGTCGACTGGCGGCGCCTCTACGGGGAGACGGGGCAGGGCGCGTCATGCTGAAGCGGACACGCCGTCTTCGTCTCCTGGTCGTCGGAGAGCAGTGCCCTGAGTCCCTCGACCAGGGGGTGCAGCTCGTGCGGGTACCAGCGGGGCAGGTCGGCGGGGGCGTCCGTCTGCCGGGGCGCGGCGGTGTCACCGGGCTCGGGGAGGGGCAGCCCCTTCTCCCAGGCGTGGTGCCGGAGGAACTCCGCCCGTTGGCCGGGGGTGTGTCCGCCGGTCCACAGGGCGTAGTTGGCGCTCTTCTCCGCGCATGCCTGGAGCGGAATGCGCGCGTAGGCCACATGGCGGTCGACGGCGTCGCGGAAGACGTAGTGCGGATGCCGGCAGGGCGTGTCGCCGTCCGGAACGGACAGGAAGCCGCGGTGCACCAGTTCGTCGAGATCGGTACGGACCTCCTCCGGGTCCCGCCCGCCGGCCGCCGCCACCGCCTCGGCCCAGACCGCGGTGCCGACGGTGGCGGCGTCCTGGAGCGTGACACGCAGGGCGCCCGGCAGCCGGTCCAGCGCGGCTTCGGACCGCCACCGCAGGGTGGGGGGTACGGCGCGGACGAGGCGTTCGGCGTGCGTGTCGTCCGCCATGGCCTCGCCGCCGGGCCCGAAGGCGTCCCGGATCAACCGCACGTAGTCGTGGGCGATCAGGGGGACGCCCGCACACACCGGGACGACCACGCGGCGCACCCCGGCGAGCAGGTCGTCCAGGGCGGCGTTCTCCTGCATCGAGCGCGGGACGAGGCCGGCGTGGCCGAGCAGCTGTCCCCACAGCAGGTCCAGGTGCCGGTCCGGCAGCGGCGGCACGGTCACCGTCGTGCCGTAGCGCCGGTTCCCGAACCAGGAGGGCCGGGTCTCCCGCGCCTCGTAGCGGGCGTCGGCGATCACGAACACCGAGGCGCCGCCGGACGGTTGCGCGAGGCGGTCGACGAAGTCCAGGACCAGGGGGTCGGCGAACTCCACGTCGTCGATGACCAGGACGAGCCGGCGCGACTGGGCCACCGACTCCAGCAGGGTCATCAGGGCCTGGGGCCGGTCGGCGTGGGCCCCGCCGCTGCGGTCGCGGCCCGGCAGCCGTTCCAGGAGCGGGAGGAGCGCGGCGCCGGTCCGGTCCGCCTCGTCCGGTGTGCGGGCCGTGCCGGCGACCGTCCGGCCCAGTTTCGCCCGTGCCGCGTCCTGCGGATCGCCCGCGGTGATGCCGCAGCAGTCCCGCAGGGCGTGTGCCAGGGACCAGTCGTCCAGCACGGCGGGCAGCCGCACGACGGGCGGCGACGGCTCGTGGGCGGACCGTTGCCGGACGGTCCGCAGGAGTTGCGCGGTGAGGTGGGTCTTGCCCGTGCCCGGGCCTCC
Organism: Streptomyces sp. 4F14; assembly: GCF_048159485.1. NCBI lineage: Bacteria > Bacillati > Actinomycetota > Actinomycetes > Kitasatosporales > Streptomycetaceae > Streptomyces > Streptomyces sp. 4F14. Next base: position 68,744 of record NZ_JBLRVY010000039.1, on the reverse strand, counting down.
GGCGACGGTGACGAGGTGGGACCCGGTTCCGCCGAGGAAGCGGCCCAGCTCCGCGTTCAGCTGCGTGCGTTCCCGGTCGCGGCCGACCGTCAGGTACGGGACGGCCAGGTCGTGGCCGTAGGGCTGGACGCCGATCGCGTTCCACACCACGCTCTGGATCTGCGCGCGCTGGTAGACGACCTTGGCCTCGGTGGCCTGCCGGGTCCGGTCGCAGACCCAGATCTCGTTGCGCTGGACGTACGGCAGCAGGAAGGCGCACCTCTCGCCGGCCGTTCCGCTGACGGCCGGCGGGCCTCCGTCGGCCCTGGTGCGCACGAGGGCGAGCCCCGAGGCGACGACGGCGAGGACCCCGCCGCCCGCCGCCGGGTAGTCGTCGGCCATTCCGGCATCGTGGTCGCCGTGGGTGAACCGGGCCCGCAGGGCCAGCGCGCACAGGACGGCGCGGTACACGTCGTCGCCGCGGCAGGAGTCGACACCGAAGGCCACCAGCCAGTCGGTCCCCGTACGGGACAGGACGGTTCCGCCGAAACGGCCGGCCTCCTCCTGGACGGCGGTGTGCATCTGTGTCTGCCGCTCCTCCACGGACTCGGGGAGGGTGTCGAGGTCCCTCCACCGCCACAGGACGCGCACCCGCAGGAGGCTCACCTGCCTGCGTTCCGTCGACACCCAGTCGGCGGGTCCGGGAGCCGGCGCCCCGGGGCCGGGCAACCGCCGTGGCTGCCCGGGGTCGCGTACGGTCCGGTGGGGTGTGTGCTGCGGGGCCGTGGCGGGGCCGCCGATCCGGCACCAGCCCGAACCGGCGCTGGGCAGCAGCAGGACGGGGTCGCGGGTACGGATCGCGTGGTGCAGCCGTTGCAGTTCGGGGCCGGGTTCGACGCCGAACGTCTGCTCCAGTACGGCGCTGCGGCGTTCGTACATCTCCAGCGCCTCCGCCTGCCGGCCGCACCGGACCAGCGCCATCATGCACAGGCCCAGCAGCCGTTCACGCTGTCCCGTGGCGAAGGTCAGCCTCTGGAGCTCCACCAGCACTTCCTCGTGCCGGCCGCACATCAGCTCCGCCTCGGCGTAGTCCTCGAAGGCGTCCAGGCAGGCGTTCTCGACAGCGTCCCGTTCGGGCCACGAGATGCCGGCCTCGACCAGGTCCACCAGCACCTCGCCGCGGCGCAGGTCCAGCGCCTGCCGGAAGGCCGCCGCGGCCCGCTCCGGCGCCCTTTCGGCCATCAAGGTGCGGCCGCGCCGCACGAGCGAGCCGAAACGTGTCACGTCGATCAGCTCTTCGCCCACCTTGAGCAGATATCCCGGAGCCCGCGTCAGCAGTTCCACCGCGGCTCCGTTCCGGTCCGTCGAATGACCGGAAAGCGTCTTGCGCACCTGCATCACGGAATTGTGAAGAATCTTGCGGGCGGAAGCGGGCTCCCTTCCGTTCCACAATGCCGCGGTCAGCGCACTGCTCGAAACGACCTGATTGGGATGCAGGAGCAGATATCCGAGCACGGCACGGCTCTTTACGCCGGGAAGCGGAATCTCGCCATTGCCACCGAGCACTCGAAGCGAACCCAGGACCTGGAATTCCACGACTTCCCCCCTCACGCCGTCGGCTACGCACAGGGCATGAAGTGAACATACACATCACCCAGGACCGACAAACCAGGCCCCTGGGTCAATATTGACCGACAATTTCCAACACCCATATGACAACGGCATCAGACATCATTCCAACTCCCGCCACAACCCCCGAAGAGCCGCGAAGCAGACAAGTTCGCGAGTTGTTCATCATCTCTGCACAACGCACATAACTCGCAGGCCGGCCGGCTCCCCGCCCCGAGGAAGGATCCCGTACGTGGCAGACCAGACGGAGTTCTCCGCAGAACTGCTCACCTACATCCGCGACGTCTCCCTGCGCGAGGACGACGTCCTCGCCGACCTGCGGTCGGACACCCGGGAACTCCCCATGGGACACACCCTGCAGGTCATGCCCGAGGAAGGCCAGCTCCTCGGACTCCTCGCCGGACTCGTCCAGGCCCGCACGATCATCGAGGTCGGCACCTTCACCGGCTACGCCACCCTCTGCCTCGCCCGCGCCCTGCCTCCCGACGGCCGGGTCATCACCTGCGACATCAACCCCAAATGGCCCCGCTACGCCGCCCCGTACTGGAAACGCGCCGGAGTCCACCACCTCATCGACGTCCGCATCGGCGACGCCCACGACACCCTCACCGCCCTCCTCCACGAACACGGCGAATCCACCGTCGACCTCGTCTTCGTCGACGCCGACAAAGCCGGCTACCCCCACTACTACGAGACAGCCCTCCGCCTCCTGCGGCCGGGTGGACTCGTCGTCCTCGACAACACCGTCCTCTTCGGCCGTGTCACCGACCCCGCCGACCGGCACGAGGACACCACAGCCGTACGCGAACTCAACACCGCCCTGCACCACGACCCACGCGTCGACGTCTCGCTCCTCCCCCTGGCCGACGGCATCACGCTCGCCCGTAAACGCGCACCCGTCCCTGATCCTCTGGCGTGGAGACCCCGACCGGTGGGTAGTTGAAGGTCACAGCAACCCTGAACCCGCCGACGCCGACCTCGCCCAACCCGCCGGTAGCCAGACAGGTCACTTCTGCGACCGAAAGAGCAGGAGCCGAAAGAGCAAAAATGTATTTTTTTGTACTCGGTCCGCTGAAGGTAGTCACCGACAACACCCCCATCGCTCTTGCCGGAAATCACCAGCGCACAGCCCTCGGGATGCTGCTTCTGCGTAATAACCGCGTCGTCACCACCGACCGGCTGGTGACCGCCCTGTGGAGAAACAACCCTCCCGCGACCGCCGGAAAAATGGTGCACAAGGCGATAGCCCGATTGCGCGCCCGGCTGGACTGCGCGCCCGTCTCCGACGCCGGACTCGAACTCGTCACCGGCGACGGCGGCTACACGCTGCATATCGACCCCGCGCGGCTCGACTCCACGCGGTTCTTCACCCTGATCGGCCAGTCCCGGGAGGCATTCCGGGCCGGATCCCCGCTCACGGCGACCCGCGCCCTGCGGGCGGCTCTGGCTCTGTCCCGGGGGCCGGTGCTGGAGGACCTGGCCGAGTCGGGCATGTCCTGGCCCGAGCTGCGCGCCCTGGAACACCGGCGCCAGACCGTGCTGGAGGACCTCTTCGGCATCGCGCTGTCCTACGGGAGACACCGTGACATCGTCGCCGACCTGGTCTCCCTGACCGAGGTCCCGGTCCCCCACGAACGCATCACCGCTCAGTGCATGGTGACCCTGTACCGGTGCGGACGGCAGCTCGACGCCCTGGCCGTCTACCGCCGCGCCCGGCTCGCCCTCGTACAGCGGCTCGGCCACGAGCCGAGCCAGGACCTGCGCGATCTCTATCTACGCATCCTCAACCAGGACACCTCCCTCGACTGGAACCCCGACAGCTCCCTCGTGCCGGCCCACGACACGTGGTGACCCCCCGCGCACCGCGCAGCCGCCCGTTCACGGCCGGGCAGCCGGGTGGTTCTCCGCGAGGCGGGACGGGGCGACGAGCCTGATGGTGTCCGGGACCGTCCTGCGCTCGGGGACGAGGTGAAGTCTGACGACGCCGTCATCCTCCGCACCCGGCACGAGGTTCCCCGGACCCAGGCAGGAACAGTCCTCCTCGGTGAACCCCGCCAGCCGGTAGGTGATGTCCATCATCCTGTTGCGCTCCGTCCGGCGGAAGTCGGCGACCATGTGCACGCCTGCCTCGTACGCCTGGTCGACGAGCCAGTTGAGGAGGGCACCGCCGATCCCGAAGGACACCACGCGGCAGGAGGTGGCCAGCAGTTTCAGGTGCCACGTCCGCGCCCGGGTCCGCAGCAGCAGCACGCCGATCGCACCGTGCGTCCCGAACCTGTCGGTCAGGGTGGCCACGAGGACGGCATGGCGGGGGTCGTCGACGAGCCCGCGCAGCACGCGGTCCGGATAGTGCACGCCCGTCGCGTTCATCTGGCTGGTGCGCAGCGTGAGTTCCTCCACTCGCGCCAGGTCTTCGGCACCGGCGTGGCCGACGCGCAGTTCCATGTCCAGCGTGCGCAGGAACTCGCTGTCCGCACCCGCGAAGTCCTCCTGCGCCGCCTGCCGGCGAAAGCCTGCCTGGTACAGGGAACGCCGGTGGCGCGCGTCGGCGGTCGTGCGGGCCGGGGTGAACTCCGGCAGCTCCGGGAGGGAACGGACCTCCTCGTCCGAGTAGCAGCGGACCTCGGGCAGATGGAAGGCCACCTCCGCACGCTCGGCCGGCTGGTCGTCGACGAACGCCAGGGCGTCGTGGGCGAACCGGAGTTCCTCCGCGATGCGCCGGATCGACTCCGACTTCGGCCGCCAGCCGATCTGCGGTACGACGAAGTAGCCGGCGACGCCCAGTCGTTCGAGCCGCCGCCAGGCGAGGTCGTGGTCGTTCTTGCTGGCGATCGACTGGAGTATGCCGCGTTCGTCGAGACGCTCCACGACCTCCCGTACCGCCTCGTCGAAACGGACCTGGGCGTCTTCCAGCAGCGTGCCCCGCCACAAGGTGTTGTCGAGGTCCCACACCAGACACTTCACCAACGGCGGCGTGTTCCCGGACATCGGCGTCTCCCGTCCTCCTGGGTGCGTGTCACCGGGACAGGGCGTGCTGCCCCAGGATCAGCTGGCAGATCTCGCTGCTGCCCTCGATGATCTCCATCAACTTCGCGTCGCGGTGGGCGCGGGCCACCACGTGCCCGTCCGTCGCCCCGGCCGAGGCGAGGACCTGTACGGCCGACGCCGCGCCCCGGACGGCGTGTCCGGCACTGACGTACTTGGCCAGTACGGTCGCGGTGACCTGGTCGGGGGTACCGGCGTCCCAGCAGCGACTGGCGTGCTCGCTGACGCGGGTCGCGGACTGTTCGGCCGCCAGCAGTTCGGCCAGGTGCCGGACGACGAGCTGGTGCTCGGCCAGCGGCCGCCCGGACTGGTACCGGGTACGGGCATGCCCGGCGACCGCGTCCAGGCACGCGCGCAGAATGCCGACGCAGCCCCACGCCACCGACATCCGGCCGTACGCGAGCGCCGTGGTGACCAGCAGGGACAGCGGCTGCCCGCCACCGCCGAGCAGCGCGGACGACGGCAGCCGTACGGAGTCCAGCCGCACCGCGGCGTGTCCGGCGGCCCGGCAGCCGAGCGGGTCGGCGACCTTCTCGATCCGCACCCCCGGCGCGTCGGCGGGGACGACGACGACACCGGCCCCGCCGGCATACCGGCCGACGACCAGCACCAGGTCCGCGTAGCACGCGCCGGTCACCCAGACCTTGGCCCCGTCGACCACCACCCCGTCCCCGTCCGCGACGATCCGGGTACCGATGGCGGACAGGTCGCTGCCCGCCTCCGGTTCGCTGAAGGCGACCGCGGCGAGCCGGCCGCCGCTCAGCAGGGGCAGATACACCTCGCGCTGCCCGGCGTCGGCGAACCGCTGGACGGTCCACGCGGCCATGCCCTGGGAGGTCATGACGCTCCGCAGGGAACTGCACAGGCTGCCGACGTACGCGGTCAGCTCGCCGTTGCGCTCACTGGTGTACCCGCGTCCGGCGTACCGTCCGGGGACCTGGGCGCACAGCAGCCCTTGCCCGCCCAGTTCCCGCAGCACCGCCGCGGGGATCTCCCCGGCGAGGTCCCAGGCCCCGGGCCGGTCACCGACGAGCCGGGCGATCAGGGCCCGTTCGCCGGTCTCCTCGGCGACGGCGACGCTCATGATCAGACTCCTCCGGCCGCGGTCGTACGGAGCCGGGTGACGAGTCCTGCCATGGACCGGGCGCTGCGGAAGTTGTCGAGTTTCAGGTCCTGGCCCTCGATCATCACGCCGAACGTCTGCTCAAGGTGGACGACGAGTTCCATGGCGAACATCGAGTTGGCGAGACCCGCGGCGAACAGGTCGTCCTCGGGCGCCACGGCCACCTTCAGCCTCTCGTGGAGATAGCGCGTCAGGGAGGCGGAGATCTCCGCCTCGTCCGCCGGGGCGGCTTCCGTGTCGCTCACTTCGTGCCCTCTCCGTAGTCGTAGAACCCCCGGCCCGTCTTGCGTCCGAGGTCGCCCGCGCGCACCATCTCCAGCAGCAGCGCGCAGGGCTTGCCGCGTTCGTCGCCGGTCCGCAGGTACAGAGCGGTGAGCGCGTCGGCGAGGTTGTCGAGACCGATCAGGTCGGCCGTGCGCAGAGGTCCCGTCGGGAAGCCCAGGCAGCCCTGCATCAGCAGGTCGACCGTCTCGGCCGGGGCCGTTCCCTCGGCGACCACCCTGATCGCGTCGTTGATCATCGGGTGCAGCAGTCTGCTGGTGACGAACCCGGGCGCATCCCGTACCACCATGGGCCGCCGCGCGAGCCGTACGAGGAGCCGCTCGGTGGTCGCGAGGGTCGCGCCGGCGGTGCGCGGTCCCCGGCTCACCTCGACCATCTCGATCAGATACGGGGGATTCATGAAGTGCGTGCCGACGACGTCACCGGGGCGGGGCAGGGTGCCTGCGAGTTCGTCGACGGGGATCCCGGAGGTGTTCGTCATCAGCGGTGTGCCCGCGGAGACCGCCCCGGCGGCGGCCTCCAGCGCCTTCGTCTTGGCGGCGAGGTCCTCGGTGACGGCCTCGACGACGGCCGTGACACCGGCCAGGTCCTCGGCGGAGGCGCTCAGGAACAGCTCACCCCGGGGGAGCCCGGCGGGCAGCGCCGCGAGCAGGGCTGCGTGCCGCACCTGGTGGGCGACAGCGGCCTCCGCACGGGCCAGCACCCCTGGATCGGTGTCCACGAGAACCACGGGCACCCCGTGCCCCACCGCGAGAGCCGCGATACCCGAACCCATCACACCGGCGCCCAGGATGCCCAGCTGGTACGTCTCCGACTCTGTGCCCACTTGACCACCGTTCCGCACGTGATCGAGCCCACGAAACCCGCAGGTTCAGCATGATGCCGCGCACAGTCAACACAACCGCGTGCCCTGACCGATCGCGCTGGAATCACAAACCGGGGCGGCAACTCTGAGCAGCCGTCCCAAGACCGACAGGGCTCTTTCCGTCCGGGTGCCCAGGTTGAACGGGTGGTGGTCCCCGCGGTACGACGGCCTGCGCTATGCCCCGAGAGAGCGGGGCGGGTACGGCGGAGCTGCGCCGACGGGGGGCGGCCTGACTGAAGCTGCCCGGATGCCGGTCCGGCGTACACCTCATCAGCGCCCTCACGGCGAGTTTTGTGGTCCCGGTCCCAATCGCCGTCCCCCCGTCCCCGCGTAGCATCCGGGACACGTCCGAAGACCCGTGAAGGCTCGAAAAACGGGAGGCTCCTGTGCGGGACACCGTCAGCGCCGTACTCGACGCGAGCGCGACAGCCACCGGCTTTCCCGGCAAGGGCCCCCGCAGATCGCCGCGCGTCCAGGACGGGACGTCCCGTCCCCCGAGCCCGATCTCGGCGAGATGCTGATCGTGGTGGCGGCCGGTTCGGTACCCAGCGCCACCGCCTGGTCCTCGATCTCCGAACCGCTGCCGGCGTTCGGGTTCCTGGAGCGCTACGGCAGGCTCGCCGGGCGACCGGGTCCTCGCGCACTGTCTCTCCGCCGAGCCGGAGAGGGCGGACGGACACGGCGAGTCGATGTTCGACCCCGAGCAACGCGTCCGGGGCTTCGGGACACGCTTCGGCGGCCTCGCGGCACCGGCTCCGGTCGAGTCGAGCCGGCTGACGCCGATGCCCTGTCACCTGAGCCGGGAGGAGGCCGCCTCGCCGGGGCTGGTCGACTCCACCGCGTACCGGCAGTTGGTCCCGCGCAACGGGGCCGCGAGAAAGCAGAGCAACGTCCTGGTCCGGGGCAGGAACGGCAGACTCGGTTCCTTCGCGCCCCGGCTCGTGCCGACCGGGGGCGCCTTCCCGGTCTGCGGCGTCTCCTCCCCGGCGAGAGCGGAGAACTGCCTGTGGACGGGGCCGGGACGATCATCGGTCAGAGCGCGGGAGGCTACCGGTTCCTCGGCATGCGGGACCACGCCAAGCGTGAACAACACATCGCCGCCATCGACCGCTTCCGGGCGACCGGAGACTGAAGCCGCCAGATTCGGCCCCCATCACCCGATCCGGGTTTCTGCCACCCGGGCTCCACTCCGCATCGCCGCGTTCCAGCATGCGCCGATGGGCCCCGGGAACGGCCGCGGGAACGCTTTTCTCGGTATTTGATCGGGCTCGGGGCTCAATTGCGCAGTGGGTAACTGCTGTCGGCCGAGATCCTCGTCATCGATCAGCGGCTGACGCGGCTCGCCCATGGCTCCTCCGGCATCATCGTTTCCGTATGGCCTTCGAACACCTTTGAATAGAAGGAAGGGTGTTCCCCTACGCCGATATCCGGCTGACCGGGGCCAGACAGGTGCACTCACCGCGCGCGACGGTCTGTTCTCTCCGCTCTTCAGAGGCCGTTTCGAGATGTCCGAGCAGCCCATGCGTGGACCGGCCTCGTCCACCCGGACCAGGATCCTCGCCAGCGCGTAGCCGAGCGCGGCGATGCGGTCGGCCGGAAGGCGAAGGAGTTGACGAGAACCCGCTAAGTCACCGGCATTGCAGGTCAACGGCGCCCTTCCGCCAGCGGGGCATCAGATCGCCGAATTCCTCTCAATACCCAGGGATAATGACGAGTGGTCCGATTTATTCACATGTGTACCCGCATCACGTTCCTGTCTGGCAGCTTAATGAGCTGGCACGGCACTCGTCACACGAGGTTTTTCGGGTCACAGTGACTCTACGTCGTGCAACGTACATCCACACTGGAGATACCCCCCTCATGTTTGCACGTATCTACATGTGTCTGCCTTTCACCACTTCCCCCCAGAGCACGTGCCCGTCGATTTCCGCACCCGCCGATCACCTCGCGCCGGACGACAGCGCCTGGGGCGGCTGAAACTCTTCCACGGAAATCGACGGCGGCGGAAATCCCGACCCTGTCGACGGGCACTTACCAGGAGTACGCCACATGCCATCTCTCTCGTGTCGCCCCCCGAGACGCTCGGCCCTGCCGGACCGGATACGCGTCGTCCTGATCACCTGGCTGTGCCTCGTGGCGGCGACCGTCCTGCCGGCCTCGGCTCTGCCGGCCGCTTCCTCGACCGCAGCCCGGACCCCCGTCTGCACGGACCGCTCGGTCCGTGTGGCCCTGACCCCGGGCGGGCCGGCCGACCAGAGCGTCTACGGACGGTTGTGCGTCCCCGAAGGACGCCCGCCGTCGTCCGTCCAGCTGCTCGTCCCCGGGATGACCTACACGCACCTCTACTGGGACGTCCCTGGTTTCGACGGCCGCTACTCCTACGTCCGCAGGGCGACCGCCGCCGGGTACGCGACGTTCGCCGTGGACACCATCGGCACGGGGCGCAGCTCGTATCCGGCGAGCGAGCGGATCACCATCGACGCCGCCGCGTACACCCTCCACCAGGTGATCACGGCGCTCCGGGCCGGCCGGGTGGCCGGCACACCTTTCCGGCGTGTGGTCTATGTGGGGCACTCGCTCGGTTCCGGCACCGGCTGGCTGGAGGTCTCCCGGTACCGGGACGTGGACGCCTTCGTCCCCACCGGGACGCTGCACGCCTTCAACGCCGAGGCGGTGGCACGCTTCCGCGAGACCTACGCCGTGGCGGCCGACGACCCGCGCTTCGCGGACCGCCCCCTCGACCCGGGTTACATCACGACGGCCGACGGCGCCCGCCCCGACTTCTTCTACCACCTGGAGAACGCCGACCCCGCGATCGTGCGATTCGACGAGCGGCACAAGGACGTCATCTCCCTGACCCTGTCCAACGGTTCGGGCAAACTGGCCGCCGCACCCCCGGAGGACTCCGTCACCCAGGGCGTGACCGTGCCCGTCCTCGCCGTGACCGGCGAGTACGACGTACTGCACTGCGGCGGCACCGGCGGCGCGGACTGCTCGGACCCCGCCGCGGTGGCTCGCGCCGAGAGCCGGTACTACTCGGCCGCCGCCCGCCCCACCGTGGTGACCGTGCCGGACTCCGGACACGATCTGGCGCTCCAGCGCAACGCCCCTCAGGTCGCCGACCTGATCAACACCTGGCTTCTGCGGCACGTCCGTCCCTGACCGCCCTCACCCGTCCTCGCCGGCCCCCCTCTCACAGTCGAGATTGGTTTCCCATGAAGACGATCGAGATCTTCGACACCACCCTCCGTGACGGAGAGCAAGCACCCGGAAACTCCATGTCGCCGCAGGTCAAAGTGGACCTGTTCCAGCAGATCGCCACCACCGGGGTCGACAACGTCGAAGCGGGCTTCCCCTCCGCCTCCCCGGCGGACTTCGAAGCCGCCGCCGCGATCGCCGCATCGCCCCGGGACGTGACCGTCACCGCCTTCTGCCGGGCCACCGTCAGCGACATCGACTGCGCCGTGGCCGCCCTGGGCACGGCCCCGCGCACCCAGCTGGAGGTACTGGTCACCGGGTCGGAGGTGCACGCCGAGCACAAGCGGCGGATGACCCTCGCCGAGATCGAACGGGAGACCAAGGAGGCCACCGCCTACGCCCGCAGCCTGGGTGTCACCGACCTGTCCCTGGCGTTCGAGGACAGCACCCGCGGCAGTCTGGACTTCCTGCACCGGGTGGTGGACATCGGCGTCTCGGCGGGCGCGACCACGGTGGTCATCCCCGACACCGTCGGCCAGGCCACACCGGAGTCGATGGCGGCCCTGGTCCGGGCGGTGCGTTCCTGGACCGGCCCGGAGGTCCAGGTCTCCCTGCACTGCCACAACGACCTCGGGCTGGCCCTGGCCAACTCCCTCGCGGGCCTCGCCGCCGGCGCCGACGTCGTACAGACGACGTTCTGCGGCATCGGGGAGCGGACGGGAAACACCGCCATCGAGGAGCTGACCGCCGTACTGCACTACAAGAGTGCCGAGCTCGGTGTCCGCAGCCGGGTGGATCCGCGGCGGATGCGGGAGGTGTGCGAGCACGTCGCGGACGCGCTCGGTCTGCGGATCTGGAAGCACAAACCGGTGATCGGCCGGTACGCGTTCGCCACCGCGGCCGGGGTGCACGCCAGTGGGATCGCCAACGACCCCATCACCTACGAGTACGTCGAACCGGGGCTGTTCGGCCGGACCCGGGAGGTGGTCCTCAGCCGTACCTCCGGACGGGCCAACCTGCGGATGCGGCTCACGGAACTCGGGATGGACTTCACCGCGGACCGGCTCAACTCCATGTACCAGCGGTTCGTCTCCGACCCCGACCCGCAGCGGTTCAACGACGACGCGGCGTTCCGGGAGCTCTACGCGAGCGCCGTCTGACCACGCCCATCAGCGAAGGAGAGTGACGTGTCCGAGGACCCCGAAGCGGTCATGGACGAGCTGGACCGCTACATCGACGAGAACCGCTACGCCCGGCACTCGTTCGTGAAGACCCTGGAAGCGGGTGACTACGACGAGGCGGGACTGCGCGACTGGGCGGTGCAGAAGTACTTCCAGACCCGCGAACAGAACTGCGTGTACGCCGCCGTCCATGTCACCGCCCGCCCCTACCGGGACATCCGGGCGTACGAGGTCGACCAGCTGATCGACGAGGAGACCAGCTCGGGCGAGGGCAGCGAGCCGCACTACGAACTCATCAAGCGGCTGGCCGACGCGCTGGGCGCCGACGCCAAGCACTTCGACGACGCGAACATCGGCTACGGGGTGACCCGGTTCGTCGACTACCTGATCTCGCTCGCCCGGGGCGAACACCCGGTCATCGGCATGATGTGCACCTACATCAACGAGCACCAGACGCCCGAGTCGGCCCGCCGCATGTACCAGGCGCTCAGGACCAACCACCACTTCGACGACCACACCCTCGAATGGTTCACCGTGCACGCGGAGGCGGACGTCGAACACTCCAGCCGGGCGCGCGACCTGATCATCCGTCACGCCGAGGACGTACCCGGCTTCGCGGCCCGGGCCCGCTGGACCGTCGAGCGCGGCATCACCGAGTGGCGGGCCCTGCAGGACTACTACTACGGGCTGCTCAGCCGCACCGGCTGAGCGACGACCGGCACCACACCCCCGACAGGCATCACCACGCCCGCAGAAAGGTCACCGTCTCCATGACCACTCATATCGCCGAGACCCCTCTCGCCGAGGAACCCGTGCAGGACAGGCCGCTCCTCATCGACGCGGACTCCCACCTGGAGGACGGCCCGGAGGTCTTCGACTACATCGACGCCGAGTTCGAGCACCGCAGGCCGATCATCGTCGACATCGGCGGCGCGGTGCGTCACCGCCCCACCCGCAACAAGGCATGGCTGGTCGACGGCGAGATGCGGCCGAAGTTCTTCGGCCCCGGCCCCTCCGCCTTCGCCTCGCCGCCCAACTCCGACTGGGCGAAGTCCAAGCCGGTGCCGCCGGGGGTCCAGTCCCTCACCGACATCGACGGACTGCTGGCCACCATGGACCAGGTGCCGCTCGACAAGATCATCGTCTACAGCACGCTGTTCCTGCACCCGCTGACCGAGGATCCCCGCTTCGAAGCCGCGCTGATGGCGTCCTGGAACACGTACATGCACGAGCGGGCGGCGGCGGCCTCCGGGCGGCTCGGCTTCGGCGCGCTCATCCCCACCCGGGACCCCCATCTGGGGGCCGCGCAGATCAAGCGGGCGAAGGAACTGGGGGCGGCCAGCGTCATGCTGCTGCCGGCGGCCGGCCACAAGATGCTCCACGACCGGTCCCTGGATCCGCTGTGGGAGGCGGCCACCGCCCATGACATGCCGGTCAGCGTCCACGTCGGCTGGGCGTTCAAGGGCATCCAGGACAGCTGCGACTGCCTCGCGGCCTCCATGGTCCTCAACTTCGAGATGTCCATGGCCATCGGGATGTTCTCCTTCCTCGCCGGTGGCATCCTGGACCGTTTCCCGACCCTGCGGGTCGCCTTCCTGGAGGCCGGCACGGTGTGGCTGCCCGCGCTCCTGGACCGGATCGAGAAGTGGCGCAAGACCCCGACCGCCGAGATCTGGCCCGCACAGCGCTCGCCCGAGGAGTACCTCTCCTCCGGGCAGGTCTTCTTCACCGTCGAGGGCGACGAGGACAACCTCATCGAGTTCATCGGTGAACGCGGTCACCGGCAGATCCTGGGCTCGGCGGACTTCCCGCACGTGCACTACGCCGGGGCCAAGCTCGGCCAGGGCTTCACCATGCTCCGCGACCACGACCAGCTCTCCGACCTGCAGAAGAAGGAGATCCTGGGCGGCAACGCCAGCCGTTTCTACGGGCTGAAGGCGTAGGCCGTCCCCGTCCGGGGGCCGCCCGGCCCCCGGACGCACTCCCCCGGCTGTCGCCGCGGACGCACAGGAGGCGCCATGAGCGCGCGCACGTTGCTGGACAAGGTCTGGGACGAACACACCATCCGGCGCGGACCCGATGGCGAGGACCTCCTCTACATCGACCGCCATCTGATCCACGAGGTGACGAGCCCTCAGGCGTTCGCCGGGCTCGACGAGCGCGGCCAGGCCGTGCGCCGGCCCGAACTCACCCTGGGCATCAGCGACCACATCGTCTCCACCGCCCCTGACCGCACCGGCGGTGACGAACCGGTCGGTGACGATCTGCTGCGGGCCCTGCGGGAGAACACCCGCCGGCACGGGATCACCCATCTGGACATCGCCGACCCCAGCCAGGGCATCGTCCATGTGGCCGCCCCCGAGCTGGCCGCCGTCCTGCCCGGCATGACCGCGGTGTGCGGCGACAGCCACACCTGCACCCTGGGCGCCCTCGGGGCGCTGGCCTGGGGCATCGGCACCAGCGAGATCGAGCACGTGCTGACCACCCAGACCCTGGCCCAGCGCCGCCCCGGTGTCATCCGGGTCGAACTCGACGGGACCCTGCCGCGCTTCGTGTACGCCAAGGACGCCGCGCTGGCCGTGGTGCGCGCCCTCGGCGTGGACGGCGGACTCGGACACGCGCTGGAGTACGGCGGTTCGACGGTGACCGGCTTCGCGATGGAGGAACGGCTGACGCTGTGCAACATGAGCGTGGAGGCCGGAGCGAAGATCGGCTACGTCGCTCCGGACGCCGTGACCCTCCGCTACCTCACCGCCGCCGGCGCGTCGCCCGACGCCGGGTGGACGGGGTACGCGTCGGACCCCGGTGCCGAGTACGCCCGTACGGTGCGGCTGCGGGCGGACCGGCTCACCCCGCTGGTCACCTGGGGGCTGCGGCCCGACGAGTCGGTCGAGGTGTCGGGGGCGGTACCGGGCAGCGCCACCGCCGCCGGGGTCCCGGCCGACCGGTTCGAGCGGGTGCTCGGCTACATGGGCCTGCGCCCGGGGCAGCGGCTGCGCGAGGTCCCGGTGGATGTCGCGTTCATCGGTTCCTGCACCAACTCCCGGATCACCGACCTGCGCGCGGCGGCCGAGGTGGTGGCCGGCAACGGCCCGGTCGCGGGCGGGGTGCGCGCGGTGGTCGTACCGGGATCCGCGGCCGTGCGCAGACAGGCGGAGGCGGAAGGGCTGCACGAGGTCTTCCTGCGGGCCGGGTTCGAGTGGCGGCTGCCCGGCTGCTCGTTCTGCGTCGGTGTCAACGGCGACCGGGTCGGCCCCGGCCGGCGCGTGGTGTCCACCAGCAACCGCAACTTCGAGGGTCGGCAGGGACCCGGCAGCCGTACCCATCTCGCCAGTCCGGCGGTCGCCGCCGCCAGCGCGCTGGCAGGCACCCTCATCGGCCCGGAGCAGCTGTGACGGACACCTGGGAGACCCTCACCTCCACGGCCGCCTTCCTGCCGTACGACGACATCGACACCGACACGATCATTCCCCAGGTGGAACTGCTCGCCGCCGACCGGGCCGGGCTGGCCGCCGGGCTGTTCGCCCCCTGGCGGTACACCGCGGACCGCCGGGAGCGGCCGGAGTTCGTCCTGAACCAGGCGCCCTACCGCCGCGCCCAGGTGCTCGTCGCCGGGCGCAACTTCGGCTGTGGCTCCAGCCGCGAGCACGCGGCCTGGGCGCTGGCCGCCTTCGGTGTCCGCTGCGTGCTGGCGGCCAGCTTCGGTCCCATCTTCCACCGCAACTGCCTGCGCTCGCGGATCGCGGCACTCACGGTGCCCGCGCAGACCCTCGACGAGTTGCGAGACGCCCTCGGGCCGACGGCCGGACCGGCGCCCCTGCGGGTCGAGCTGGCCGCGGGCCGGCTCACCGCCGGGGAGCGCTCCTGGCCGGTCGAGGTCTCGCGGGCCGTCCACGAGTACGTCGTCGAGGGGCTCGACGAGGTGGCCCGCAGCCTTCGGGCCGAGCCTCAGATCGCCGCGTACGAACACGTCCACCGGGTGCCCCCGCTGTCGCTCGGCCGCTAGTCACCGTCACCTCATCAGACAGGGCTTCAGATGACCGACTTCACCACGCTCCTCCCCCAGGCGGCGCAGACCGCCTTCGACTCCATCGTGGACCGGCAAGGGCTGGCCATCGTCCCCGCCAACGTCGGCTACAGCTTCCTGGGCCATTCACGCGCCAGCATCGAGAAGATGTACGACTTCAAGGGCCGCAGGTACGACAACCCGTGCATAGCCGCCGGCAGCGGCAAGACCTTCGACTCGGTCATGCGGCCGATGCCGGGCGTACTGCGCGCCTGGATCGAGGAGCTGGCCGACTGGACCCCTGTCGCGGTGGTGTGGCGGCTGGACCCCGACGCCCCCGCCGTGCGGCGGCTGGACCCCTGGGTGCTGTCGCGGTGCCGGATCGACGAGACGATGGCGGTCTTCCTCAACACCGGTCCGTTCGTCGAGCACATGGTCTCCCTCGCCGAGGACCGGGGGATCCTGCTCGTGGGTTCCTCGGCCAACCTGTCCGGGGAGGGCAACAGCTACACCTACCAGGACATCCCCGAGTCACTGCGCAAAGCCGCCGACTTCAGCGTCGACGCGGGGCCGGCGACGTACCTCAACGACCAGGGCCGGGCCACCACCATCGTGAACCTCACCAACTTCACCGTCCGCCGCAAGGGCGTCATGGCGGAGGAGATCCTCGCGGACTACGAGCGGATGGCCGCGAGCCGTCCCGAACTGCCCCCCGCGCTGTCGGTGATGGCCAAGTGAGGCCGGGCAACCCGCCGGCGGCGGGGACCGTGAACCGGCCGCCGCGCGCCGCGCGCATGAGCGTCACCGACGCGCTCACCAGCCGCCGCAGCCACCCCCGGCTCAGCGAACCGGCGCCGGACGACGCCGAGTTGCTCGCGCTGATCGAGGCCGCGGCCAGCGCCCCCGACCACGGCAGGCTCCGGCCCTGGCGGCTGATCGTGCTGCGCGGCAGCGGCCGGGAGAAACTCGGCGAGGCGATGGCGGCGGACCGCCCCCTCACGGAACGGCCCCGGCAGCTGGCCAAGGCGCTGCGCGCACCGCTGCTCGTCAGCATCGTCTTCTGCCCCGTGACCGGCTCCAAGGTGCCCCGGTGGGAACAGCTCAGCACCATCGCCTCCATCGTCTACGGCCTCAGCCTGGCCCTGCACGGCCACGGCTACGCCTCGATCTGGCGCACCGGCGATCTGCTGTCCGCGCCGTCGGTCCGGGGGTTCCTGGACCTGGCGCCCGCGGAGGAACTCCTGGGCTGGCTGTTCGTGGGCACGCCGAGCGACGGTCAGGCACCGGGGCCGCGGCCGGTGATCGACATGGTGACGAAAGTGGCGTTCCATGACGAGCGTTGACGTCTCCGGGGCCCGGACCTCGCTCGCCGCGCCCTCGTGGCCGGAGCCCACGCTGCGCGCGCTGCGCCGGACCGCCGAGCGGATCGTGCAGCGCGGGGCCGCGGTCGGGGTCCAGGCGGCTGTGCGCAGCGCCGACGGCCAGCAGCTCGGCTTCGTCTTCGGGCGTACGCATGACGGGGACGAGCTGACCCGGGCCACCCGCTTCCCGCTCGCCGACCACACCAGGACCGTCACCGCCGCCCTCGTACTGGAGGCGCTCAACCGCGACGGGCATCACCCCGACGAACCGCTGGCGCGTTTCCTGCCCGAGTTCGGCGTCAACGGCAAGAGCGGGCTGACGGTGCGGCAGCTGCTGACGGACACCGCCGGCCTGGACGAGTCGCCGGGCCTGTTCACCCACAGCGGCCAGGACCTGTACAGCCGCTTCGGCCGGATCTGCCGGCTGGCACCGTACGAGGGCTGGGACCCGGACGCCGACGCGTGCTACAGCCCGGTCGCCGGCTACGAGGCGCTCGGTCATCTGGTGGAACGCCTCACCGGGCAGCGGTTCGGAGACTATTTCGACGCCACGCTCGGCCCTCATACGGGTGCGCTGGGTTTCCTGACCGACTTCCAGGGCTACCAGCGCCGGCAGGCGGCCGTGGCGGCTCCGTGGACGCTGTACGCCGAGATGCCGCAGTCCGGCGGTGCGCGTCCGGTCCGGCCGCGCCCCGGAGAGCCGAAGCCGTGGCCCTTTCCCATCGGCGGCAGTCCCGCCGTCGGAGCGGTGGGCAGCGCGCGGGACGTGTGCGCGTTGTGGTGGGCGCTGAGCCGGGCGGAGAACGGCGAACCCGGCCACGGGGTGAGCCCGGCGACGGCCCGGCTCATGGTCACCGGTCGCCGCGGCGTGCGCTACGACCGCTACCTGGACCGTGAACGTGACTACGGGCTCGGCGTCATGACCGATCTCGCGAAGGGCCGCCCGTGGGGCTACCCGGCCGGGCTCACCGGGAGGTCGTACGGTCATCTGGGCCTGTCCCAGGTGCTCGGCGGCTATCTGCCCGAGTACGGTGCCGCTTTCGCCCTCGTCGTCAACGGCCGCACCAGCAGGCCGGTCGAATTCGCGGCGATGCGGCTGGTCTTCGACGCATTGATCGGAAACCTCAGAGGGTAGGGACATCTCCTGGCCCCCGATCGGCCACCCCCAACCGCCCACACAGCACCTACAGGGACCCCATGAAACGTGATGTGTCCGTCCCCCCGCCGGACGCCGGACCCGGCGCGGTCTTCTCCTGGTTCGCGGGACTGCGGGAGCGTGACTCGCAGTTGTACGCCCGGCTGTCCAGGCTGGCCGGAGCGGATCCGGGCCTGCTGGCGCCGGTCCTGCCGCTGCCGCCCGGCTCCAACATGCCGCTGCTCTTCTTCGCGTCCGTGCACCATGTCGTGCTCGACGGGGCGCGGCACCCGCTGGCCGACATCTTCCGCGCCCCGGGCCGGGAACTGCCCGCGGACGCGGTGCTCGCCGACGGGCTGGCGTCGTTCCTCAAGACGTACGCGGCCGAGGTCTCGGACCTCATGGCCACCCGTGCCGTCCAGACCAACGAGGTGAACCGCTCGGCCCTGATCGCCCCGGCGATGCGGGTGGCCCGGGAGCTGGCGGGCACCGAGCTGGCCCTGGTGGAGGTGGGTGCCAGCGCGGGGCTCAACCTGCACTTCGACCGGTACATGACCTACTACACCCACCGCTCGCGGCCGACCGTCCACGTCTCGGGCCCGCCCACGGCCGCCGTACAGCTGAAGTGCGAGCTGCTCGGTGACCTGGTCCCGCCGCTGGGCGGCGGAGTCCACCCGGAGCCGGGGATCGGTCCCGCGCTGCGGATGGGCCTGGACCTGGCGCCGGTCTCCGTGCACGACGACACGGAGATGCGCTGGCTGCACGCCTGTGTCTTCCCCGATCAGCCTGAGCGCGCCGCCCGCGCCCGCGCCGCGACCGCCGTGGCGAGGGCCCATCCGGTCCCGATCCACGCCGGTGACGTCCTCGATGTGCTGCCGAAGCTGCTGAGCGGTGTCCCCCGGCATCTCACCCCGGTGGTCATGCACACCTGGGTGCTCGCCTATCTCTCCGACCGGCAGCGCGCCGACTTCGCGGCCCTGCTGGCCGAACAGTCCCGTGAGCGCCGTGTGCTGTGGCTGGGCGCCGAGTGGCCCCAGTACCTGCCCGGCCGGCCGGCCCTGCCGGAAGACGAGGGCACGGTCTGGTCGCTGGCCGATCTGGACGGGGGCGAGGCGCGGCACCACACCTTGGCGTACGCCCATGAGCACGCCACCTGGGCGACCTGGTGCCACAAGACGTCCATCGAGTGAGGGCGGGAAGAGTGACGTGAGACGCATCAGCTGGCCCGTCCGTCTGACGGTGCTGTCCATGACCTGGGGGATGTCCTTCCTCTTCGTCAAGGTCGCCGTCGAGGTACTCCATCCTCTGCAGATCGCCTTCGCCCGTGCCGTCTGCGGGGCGGCCGTCCTGCTGGCCGTGCTGGCCGTGACCGGGCACCGGCTGCCGCGCGGCGGCCGGCTCTGGTGGCACCTGGCCGTCGCGGCGCTGCTCACCAACACGGTGCCGTTCGTGCTGTTCTCGTACGGGGAACAGCACGTCCCGGCGGCGGTCGCGGGCATCTGGAACGCGACGGTCCCGCTGGTGGCCCTGCCCGCGGCCCTGCTCCTCGTGCCGCAGGAGCGGGCCACGGCCGCCCGGCTGGCAGGGCTCGGGGCGGGTTTCGCCGGCGTCCTGGTCGTCCTGGGCGTATGGACCGCCCCTTCGGGCGGCGGGCTCACCGGAAGTCTGTACTGCGTCGGTGCCGCGGTCAGCCATGGTGTCGGCTTTCCCTACATCCGCCGCTTCCTGGCCGAACGGCGGGAGAGTCCGCTCGCCCTGGTGGCCGGGCAATTGCTGTGCGCGGTCGTCCAACTCGCCCTGGTCCAGCCGCTGTCGGGGGCCGTTCCGGTGCGGCTGCCGTGGGACGTGGTCGCCAGTGTGCTGGCCCTCGGCATCCTGAGCACCGGTGTGGCCTATGTCCTCAACTACTCGGTGATCCGTGACGCCGGAGCGGTGGCCGCCTCCACCGTCACCTATCTCATCCCGGTCTTCGCGGCTCTGGGCGGCGTGCTGTTCCTGGGCGAACGGCTGTCCTGGAACCAGCCGCTCGGCGCCTTGATCATCATCGTCGGCGCGGCACTCACCCGCGCTCCCGCGCGTGCTCCGACGGATGCGGAGCTTCGAGGAAGCAGTAGTGGCACATGGCCTCCTCCGGGCTCCGTTGCTGGAGGGACTGGGCGGCCAGCACGCCGGCCTGGAAGCGGCTCTCGGCCCCGAGGAGTCTCATGATGTCGGCGATGTGCCGCCGGGTGGTCCGCAAGGACATGCCGATCCGGCGGGCGATCACCTCGTCCTTGAGGCCGGCCGACAGGAGCTGGATGATCGTCGGGTCCACCTCTTTGGCGATCTCCTCCAGGTTCTCGGGCGCCGCGGGCTGGTAGGGCATGGCGTGCGCCCAGAACTGTTCGAAGACCTGGTGCAGAAACGCGACGATGGACGGCTCGGACGTCACGACGGCCGCGTTCTCGTCGCCGAGCATGGGGACGAACGCGAGCCGGTCACGGTCGAAGATGATCATCCGGCCGACGACCTCGTGGTGGGTGCGGTACTCGGCGCCGAGTTTGCCGGCCTGGGCCACGTACACCTGGCTGGGACCGTTGAACCGGGCCGTGTGGTGGTAGAGCGTACGCATCCGCACGCCTCTGGACAGCAGCGCGCTGTCGCGGGAGGCGGCCTCTGCCAGGGCCTCCGGCTGGCGGTGCCCGCCGGGCTGCATGGTGACCATCTCCTCACGGCATTCCGCGGTGGCCCGGTTCAGGGCGGCCCGGACCTCGTCGAGGCTGGAGATGTTCTCGATCGAGGCGGCGGTGCTGTGGCGGCGGTGCTCGAACTGGTTGCGGAGCCGGGAGAAGTCCTCCGCCAGCCGCTCCAGCCGCAGCTGCTGGTGCTGGATCTCCTCGTGCAGCGGCCTGGTGTGCAGGAGTGCGGCGGCGTCCGGGTCGACGGCCCAGGCCACTGTGGCGTCCTTCTCCAGGCCGACGCGCACCACGTTGAGCCGGACCAGCCGTTCGAAGGCCCGGGATGCCTGATCCGGGCTGATCCCCAAGTCACGGGCGACGGCCTCGAAATCGACGTACTTGTTGTTCAGAACCCATCCGTAGACCTCGATCGCGTGTTCGTCGAAGAGCGGGCTGCCGAATCCACCTGAACTCATGAAGTCGCCTGACTCTCGTTCCATCAGCGGTCGCAAAGCGTTGTCGGGGCCGGCTCCGGTACCCGGAGCCGCACAGTTCAGGGCGTACTGCAACGCACCGAAGGTCGACGACAACTCGCCCTGGCCAATAGACCTGACCGTAAAATCGCCCGGGCTACCGGTCAATGTCGCCAACGGGCAATTTGCGGCCAGCCTGTTGCAAAGAATTCGACGCCACGGCCGTCCTGGCCAGGACGGTGTCGGGCCGGTCCTCCGCCAGTGCCGGGCCGGTCCTGGGCCGGTGCCGGACCGGTCTTGTGCCGGGCGCTCAATCCGCCCCCACGGGTTTGTGACACCGACGCGGCCGACCGGGGCGTGGCGGTGCGCGGTGCCACGGGCGAACGGTGTCCTCGGAACGCAGACGGCTGGGTGGTGAAGTGGGCGCGGAGGGCCGAGAGGCCGACCTGACCGGTCTCGACGAGCCCGGTGGCCCCTGGCGGCGACCTCGTCCCCAGGGAACTTGTCGTCCTGAAGCAGGAGTTCGGAATGCTGATCGAGGTCAGGATCCGCGGCTCGGCGCCTTCCGCGGCGCGCAGGCCATGGCGTACGGCGTACAGGGCGCGGCCTCGGCCGTCCAGGTGCTCGCCTCGGCCGGGGCGGCGGACGGTCATGTCGTGGCGCGGCACCCTGGTCCCGGGCTCCTTCTCGTTCCGGTTCCCGTCGGGGCGGACATCGAGCCGGGCCGCATCTCGTTGAACATTCTGCGGGCTTCCCGCCGGCATCCGCGTCACCACATCTCCGGTCCCGTCGATGACCTGGCGAACCAGCGGGCCTTCAGTCCGGCGGCGTACGCGTCGGTGACCATGGCCGACGCCTGCTGCGGCTTCGTCGCGAACGCGGTCTCCTCACTTCGGGCATCCCGCTACGCGGCCGCCCCAACGTCGTGGCTGTCCGGGTCCCGCAGACGACTCATCCGCCTCACCACGTAGGACACGGCCAAGAAGCCGAGATTGTCCCGGTGTGAAGAGGGAAGGCCGGCAGCCTCATGCAGGGGCGAGATCAAGCCAAGGAGAACCGCTGCATAGCGGGGGTTGTTGAAGGGTCCTAACGTTCCATCACGGGTGTGTCGCTGGGCTTCCTGCCGCTGGAGTGCGATCCCTGACTGCCGATTCGGCGTTGTGTCCCGCCGCGAGGATCGGTTGACCTGCGGTAGAAGCACGTGATGCCCCCAGCTGACGCAGCAGACAGTCCGCTGGACGGCCTATCGGATCGGCTCGGCCATCCCCACTGACCACTGGCACTTCATCCGGCCAGACGCAGCCGCGGGATCGTCAGGCTTCCCACACGAGAGGAAATCCGTGCGCGCGAACGGCAGTTCAAGGAGCAACGAGGAGGAGACCAGCCGGTCATCGGCCAGCGCGTCCACAGGCCGCGCCGCGACGCCGTTTCCCCCGCTCCTGGCCCTCCAGAGCAGCGTCGGCAATGCGGCGGTCGTCCAGATGCTCCGCCGGGCCGGGCATATCCAGGAACAGGACCGGCACGAGCACGACGCCGAGTGCGGGCATCAGCAGGCCGAGCCACCCGTACAGCGCTCCACCGTTCCCGATGTCCTGCGTTCCCCCGGACGTCCTCTCGACGACGACACACGCGCGGAGATGGAGCGCGGGCTCGGGGCGGACTTCTCCGACGTGCGGGTGCACACCGGAGAAGCGGCTCGCCGGTCGGCTGCCGAGATCGACGCTCGGGCCTACACCTCGGGCAGCCACGTGGTCCTCGGTGAGGGCGGCACGGACCGGCACACGCTGGCCCACGAGCTGACCCACGTCGTACAGCAACGCCGAGGGGCCGTCTCGGGTTCCGACACGGGGCAGGGTTTCCAGGTGTCCGATCCCGCCGACAAGTTCGAACGCGAGGCCGACGCCACCGCGTCCCGCGTCGTGGCACAGGCTTCGCCCGTCCCGGCGGCCCCGGCGCCCTCGTCCTCAGGAGCCACGGGCCGTCAGCAGGACACCGGGGTCCAGCGTGCCCCGAACAAGAAAAGAAAGCTCGGCCCGGCCCCCGGCCAGGGAACTCTCATGCAATTCGGCGTCACCGCGCCGCTCGCGGCGGAGCAGGAGCGCGCGGGGGCGTCAGATGAAGCCGGGCGGAAGGCCATGTTCATAGCGGCACTCACCGAGAAGTTCAGGAGTTCGGGCGAGTGGACGGTCAGCGCAAACGGAAAATACGCGATCAGGAATGAGACACAGTCGGGGCCGCATGATTACCAGAACGAGCCGGAGGTGGAGAGTCTTCGCTGGATCAGCACTGTCATGAAAAGGTATCTGATAGCCGACGGCATGGATCCCACCGAGGTTCAGGCGGCAATAGGCGACAAGGGCGATCTGATCATTTCCACCAACAAAAAAGAGGTGAACGAGTATCTGAACAAGCGGCTCGGTGACGGGAGGTCGCTGATCGGCACCGCGCTCGAAAGTGGACCGGTCACAGAGCAGGGATGGGAGAAGGAGCGGCCTGCGGGAAGCCCGTCGGACGAAAAATCCAAGGAGGCTGCCGTAGGTCGGGAGAGGCGCCACTTCGAGAAACTTGGACTGCTGACCAGTCAAGAGGATGCCGAGGTATCGGCAAGGTACAGAAGAGTTCTGGACGCCTTTGGGACGGGTGTAGTGGTCGCCAGTGACGGTGATCCCGGCCTGCATGCGGAACGCCGTATCAAGATCCGTAACGGAAACAAGACCCCGGATTACCTGGCAGGCACCAAACGGCCATGTGCCACATGTTTCAGCGAGCTCTACCCGGAGGCATCGGAGGGAGATATCGACAATCCGAACGCGGTGCGACCAGGAATATTCTTTTTCGATGAATGGTCGAACGTCGGCATTCCGGAATACCAGGACAGTCTCACTCGAACTCCGAGCCAGCGGGCGAATGACATGTTCAATCGAATCAATAAAAAGGTCCCGCGCACGCACGTGAGCAAGGCGAAAAATGGTGCGATTGTTCGCGGGACTGGATCGGATTCGGATTGAACTCGATTCTTCGGCGGGGTTTGGTCGTTGAGCAAGGGTCTTCAGCGGTGACGCTCCGACACTCAAGGCGGGCGAAGGCCCGCTCGACGGGCCGAGTGGGGCGTGTGCGCGGTTGACGTCGGCTTGTCCGGTGGTCAGCGGCCGTCCGAGGTGTCGTTTGAAAGGCACCTGGAAGATCCCGTCGGTGGCGAGGGCCGGGACGGTCAGGCGGATCAGAGACAGGGGCTTCCTTCCTCCAGCGGCCGGGCTTGCCCCGCTTCGTCGGCCTGCCCGGGGGTCTCTTCCTGCGGCACGGCGTCCGGTTCGGGCTCGGGATGGTGGGCGCGTTGGACGGTCAGGAACGCCAGGGCGAGCATGGAGTTGTTCTCCTCGATCCTTCACCGTACGCCGGGCCGGCGTACGGCCTCGCCGCGGTGGTGGAAGAGGAAGCAGGCGTACTCGAAGTCGATGCGGCCACCGGCGAGTTGCTTCTTGGCAGTGGAACGGCGGATCAACAGCTGGCGGGCGAAGCCCTCGGCGGAGTCCCGGCCCGGCAGGGGCACCCCGAACCATGTCCAGTCGGCCGGGATTGCGCGGGCAGCGAGGAGGGCTCCGATCGCCTGGTCCAGGGCGCGGGTCGGCAAGGAAGGGCCAGCACGGCACTCCGGACGAAACATCATCACGCAACGGCCCCTGGGCATCCTCTATGGGGTCCGTCCAGCCAGCGCGCACCTTGAAAGCGACCAGCCGGGGTCCCCTCAGGTGCCGTCGCCACGCACAGCGGCCCGCAGGTCCACCGGACAGGCGTGGAAGCGGTGAGCGGTGAGCAACTCGCCCTGCCCGTCCAGGACATGAGGATGACCGGGGCGCTTGTGCGGCTTTCCGGTGAGGGCGGTGTACGCGATCTCGGCGGCCTCGGCGTCGAAAGCCGCGTCCGTGCAAGTGATCGTCGTCCACGCGGCCTCGTCAATGGCGGCGCTGCGCCCACCGGACCTTCTCGCGCTGGGCAACCGTGAAAGAGAATCGTGTGCCCGGCCAGCAGGGTGTGAACGGCTTGGACGACGTCGCCCACAGGTCGGGGCGCCATGTCCCTCCCCCCCCCGGGTCCCGGGGGTTGCGAGTCACGCTGGGGTCAGCAGGTCTGCGTGGCCCGTTCGCCGGAGGTAGTCGATCACCGCGTCTCGGCTCTTCTCCAGGCACACGATCCTGTTCTCGACGACGCGCAGCTCGCGAGCGAGCTCCTCTGCCAGGGTCTGGGTGCACGCGCCTGCTGCGTCCTGGGCCGAGGGAGCCTCGATGTCCAGCACGATCTTGATCATCCTCGTCGACAGGCCGGCCTCGACGAGCGCCCGGACGTGACGTGCATGCTCGACCTGGTCCTCCGAGTAGTCGCGGTAACCGTTGGCCGACCGCGACGACTCGATGAGCCCCTGCTGCTCGTAGTAGCGGAGCATCCGGGCCGGGGCTCCTGTCTTCTGGGCGGCCTCGCCGATCTTCATCCCTCGCTCCTCCTCGCCAGCCGGCGACTTGACCTTGACACTGATGTCAAAGTTTACGGTGACTCTCAAGACCCCAGCGACCAGAACACACTGGGGAAAGACGAACACGAGAGCGATCTTCAGATGACCAACGACAGCTCGATCCCCACCTCCCGGGACATCCTCATCATCGGAGCCGGGGAGCTCGGCATGCCCGTCATCCGCAACGTCGTCCGACGAGCGAAGGACGTGGAGGGCTCTTCCGTCAGCGTGCTCCTGCGGGCCGGCGCCATCGCGTCCACGGCACCCGACAAGCAGCGCGACGTCGCTGAGATCAAGAACCTGGGGGTGAAGATCGTCGAAGGCGACCTCGTGAAGAACACCGTCGACGAGCTCGCCTCCGTCTTCGCCGACTACGACACGGTCATCGGGTGCACGGGCATCACCGCCGGCCTCGAAACCCCCATGAAGGTCGCCCAGGCCGCCCTCCAGGCGAAAGTCCCGCGGTACTTCCCGTGGCAGTTCGGCGTCGACTTCGACGTCATCGGCCGAGGGAGCCCGCAGGACATCTTCGACTCCCAGCTGGACGTCCGTGACCTGCTCCGGTCCCAGGACCAGACCGAGTGGGTCATCATCTCCACCGGCATGTTCATGAACTACCTCTTCGAGCCCGGCTCGGGCATGGTGGACCTGCCCGGCGACACCGTCAACGCGCTGGGAAGTCTCCAGACGGCGGTCACCGTGACGACACCCGAAGACATCGGCGTCCTCACCGCGGACATCCTCTTCGCCGAACCTCGCATCCGCGACGAGATCGTCTACCTCGCCGGTGACACCATCACCTACGGCGAACTGGCCGAGACACTCGAGACCGTGCTGAAGCGTCCGTTCCACCGTGAGGTGTGGACGGTTCCGTCGCTGCTCGACGAACTGGCCGCCGACCCGGACAACATGACACGGAAGTACCGGGCGGTCTTCGCGCAGGGCCGCGGCGTCGCGTGGGCGAAGGACGACACCCACAACGCACGCCACGCGATCCCCGTCACTGGCCTCCGCCAGTGGGTCGAGGAGAACCTCGCTGGCTGACGCATCCCCGGCCCCTGCGCGCGGGCGGCATCGGCCGCCTCGCAGCGGGTTTTCGCGTCGGGATCGCGACGGTCCACCGGTACATACGCGAGGCCGTCGGCCTCCTGGCCGCTCAGGCGCCCACGCTGGAACAGGCCATGACGACGGTGCGGAAGACGGCGTACGTGATCCTCGACGGAACCGTGCTGCCGATCGACCGCATCACCGCCGACCGCCCGTACTACTCAGGGAAGAAGAAGCACCACGGGATGAACGTGCAGGCCCTCGCGGATCCAGCCAGCCGTCTGATCTGGGCCGCGGACGCGCTACCCGGAGCCGTGCACGATCTGACCGCGGCCCTGACCCATGGCATTCCCGCCGCTCTCGCCGCCGACGAGATCAAGTGCTGGGCTGACAAGGCGTACCAGGGCGCGGGCCCTGCTGTCCGCGTCCCGTTCCGAGGCAGGAATCTGCGCGGCCGACGTCGGCGTCACCACCACGATCAAGCCAAGATCCGCAGCCTCGGAGAACACGCCATGGCCAGCCTCGAATGCCGGCGGCTCCTGCGGAAGCTCCGTTGCAGCACCACCCGGATCACCGTCGTCGTCCGGGCCGTCGCCGTCCTCTGACTCACCACTTGATCAAGACGGAAAAGGCTCATGGTCCCGTGAGGGCAGAACGCGAATTCGGTGCGCACGCCTATCCGGCCTGTCGCGTCCATGGCCCGGAGCGTGTTCACGGCCTCGACCATCAGGCGGGCGGAATCGGCCGAGCCCTCGGACCTGTTTCGCCTTCGGGGCGATGTCCGGGGATATCACCTGGTCCTCGTCACGATTCCCCTTTCGATCCGGCTCTGTCTTGGCATACGCAGCGCGCCGGAACAAGGTCGGCTCCGGGTTTCACCGGAAGGTTTCTGCCCACACGATCCGGTCCCCCGCCGGGACGGCGGATCGAGCGATCGGCTCAAGACCGCCGGCCCCACGTCGTCACGGGCCATGGCGAACCGGCCGCCGTAGCGCGTGGCTCCGGTACAGCGCGGTGCGCGCAGACCGAACGCGACAGTCCGTCAGGGCCGGTGGAACGGCGCGGGCGAGCGCTGTTCCACCGGCCCTGGGCGAGTCAGCAGCAGCGGCCCTGTGTCCGGTTCTCCTGCTGGGCGGTGCGCAGTATTTGATACTCGCGGCGGGTCGGCACCGGGGCCAGCGGGTGGTGGCGTAGATGCCGTTGGCAGTAGCGGTCGTACTCCGCTTCTCCGGTCAGCTCGCGCAGGTACCAGCGGACGGCGCGCGCCCAGCGGCGGACGGTCATGGGTGGGCTCCGGCCAGCGGTTCGGCGGTCCGGTCGGGTACGTCGATGCGGGACTCGACGTACGGCGCCTCGGTGGTCGGCGCCGGGGCGCCGGACCGTACGGCGCGCACGCAGACGACCGCCGCGTTGCCGAGCACGAGGGCGACCAGCACCAGGAAGAGGCTGATGAGGACGCCGTCGACGGTGGAGTTGGTGATGACGGTGTGCATGTCGTCGACGGTCTTGGCCGGGGCGAGGATCTTTCCGGCGTCGAGGGCGTCGGCGTACTGGGACCGCTGGGCGAAGAAGCCGATCTTCGGGTTGTCGGAGAAGATCTTCTGCCAGCCGGCGGTGAAGGTGACCGCGGTGATCCAGGCCAGCGGAGCGCCCGTGACCCAGGCCCAGCGCAGCCGCCCGGACTTGATCAGGACCGTGGTGCAGACGGCGAGGGCGATGGCCGCGAGGAGCTGGTTGGCGATGCCGAAGAGCGGATAGAGCTGGTTGATTCCGCCGAGCGGGTCGGTGGCGCCGGTGTAGAGGAAGTAGCCCCAGGCGGCGACGACCAGCGCGCTGCACAGCCAGATGCCGGGCTTCCAGTTGACCCGGCCGATGGGCTTCCAGACGTTGCCGAGCATGTCCTGGAGCATGAAGCGGCCGACCCGGGTGCCGGCGTCGACCGTGGTCAGGATGAACAGCGCCTCGAACATGATCGCGAAGTGGTACCAGAACGCCTTCAGCGCGCTGCCGCCGAAGACGCTGGAGAAGATCTCGGACATGCCGACGGCGAGGGTCGGGGCGCCGCCGCTGCGGGCGATCAGGGTGTGCTCCTCCACCGCCTTGGCCGCCTGGGTGAGCTGGTCGGGGGTGATGGTGAAGCCGAGCCCGGTGACCGCGTGGGCCGCGGACTCGGCGGTGGTGCCGAGGAGTCCGGCGGGGGCGTTCATCGCGTAGTAGAGGCCGGGGTCCAGGGTCGCGGCCGCGATCAGGGCCATGATCGCGACGAACGACTCCATCAGCATGGCGCCGTAGCCGATCATGCGGACCTGGGACTCCTTCTGGATCAGCTTCGGTGTCGTACCGGAGGAGATCAGGGCGTGGAAGCCGGACAGGGCGCCGCAGGCGATGGTGATGAACAGGAAGGGGAAGAGGGAGCCGGCGAAGACGGGGCCGGTGCCCGAGGTCGCGAACTTGCTGACGGCGTCCGCCTGCAGCTGCGGCGCGGCGACGACCACACCGATCGCGAGGAGCGCGATGGTGCCGATCTTCATGAAGGTGGAAAGGTAGTCGCGGGGGGCGAGCAGCATCCACACGGGCAGCACGGAGGCGACGAAGCCGTAGCCGATCAGGCACAGGACGAGCGCGGTCGGGCTGAGCGTGAAGACGTCGGCGAGGGAGGAGTCCTGGATCCAGCGGCCGCCGACGATGGCCAGGAGCAGCAGCACCACCCCCATGACGCTGGCCTCGATGACCCGGCCGGGACGGATCCGGTGCATCCAGAAGCCCATGAACAGGGCGATCGGTATGGTCATGCCGACCGAGAAGGTGCCCCACGGGGAGTGGGCGAGGGCGTTGACCACGACCAGGGCCAGCACCCCGAGGAGGATGATCATGATGGCGAACACCGCGATCAGGGCGGCGGTTCCGCCCACCCGGCCGATCTCCTCGCGTGCCATCTGGCCGAGCGACTTGCCGTCCCGGCGCATGGACAGGAACAGCACCACCATGTCCTGGACGGCTCCGGCGAAGATCACCCCGGCCACGATCCACAGCGTGCCGGGCAGATAGCCCATCTGGGCCGCGAGCACCGGCCCGACGAGGGGCCCGGCGCCGGCGATGGCGGCGAAGTGATGGCCGAGCAGCACGCGGCGGTCCGTCGGCTGGAAGTCGACGCCGTCCTCCAGGCGTTCGGCGGGGGTGGCCCGGCGGTCATCGGGTTCGAGCACCCGACGGGCGATGAACCGCGAGTAGAAGCGGTAGGCGATGGCGTACGAACCGAGCGCGGCGACCACCAGCCAGATGGCGGAGATCCGCTCGCCCCGGGCCAGGGCGAGCACGCCCCAGGCGGCGGCACCGAGCAGGGCGACGACGGTCCACAGAGCGATCGACCGTGGGGATGTCCGTTCCTTTTCCGGCGACTCAAGGGTGGCTGCGGGCATGGCGGCTCCAAACCTGGCGGGTGTGGCATCGGACGGGGACCGCGGCCAGCGACACCGGTGCGGTGCGTGGACGGGCGGCGAGCGGTGGCAGTGCCCCGGCCTCGCCTTCCGTACCGGGCCATGACCGTCCCGCGTCATGGCCTGCGCACCTCTCCTGCTCGCTGTCGGTCTGTGCAAGAGTTGCCGGGCCCACGGAAGCGGATGACAGCGAATCCCAAAAAAAATCCCGCCGGTTCCGTGTCCTCCGTTCCGGCAGACCACGCAACTCTTGCGTGAGGGATCAGGCACCCCAAGGACGGTGACCCATGGCCAGCGGCACCATGACCGCGTCGTTCCTCGCCGTGATCGGCGGGGCGTCGCTGCTGGCCGTCACCGCACGACGCCTGCACCCCAGCGACCGGCTGCCGTCCCTGGAGGGCTGGGCGCTGGCCGACCGCCGGCTGGGCCCGGTGTGGACGTGGTTCCTGCTGGGCGGCACGATCTTCACCGCGTACACCTTCACCGCCGTACCGGGTCTGGTGTACGGCAACGGTGCGGCGGCCTTCTTCGCGGTGCCGTACACGGTGCTCGTCTGCCCGCTCGCCTTCGTGCTGCTCAGCCGGCTGTGGACGGTGGCCCGTCGGCACGGCTACGTCACCGCCGCGGACTTCGTGCGCGGGCGGTACGGGTCGCCGCCGCTGGCCCTGATGGTCGCGCTGACCGGGATCCTGGCGACCGTGCCCTACCTCGCACTCCAACTGCTCGGCATCCAGGCGGTGTTGACGGCCGGCGGGTTGTATCCGCGGGGCGCGGCGGGGGACTTGGTGATGGTGGCCCTGTTCGCCGGGCTCGCGGTGGCCACCTACCGGCACGGGCTGCGCGCGCCCGCCGTGATCTCCGCGCTCAAGGCGGTGGCCGTCTTCGTGTCGCTCACCGCGGTCACCTGGCTGGTGCTGGAGCGGCTCGGCGGCCCGGGTGCCGTCTTCGACGGAGCGGCCGAGCGGATCGGCGGCTCCGCGCTGCTGCTGACCCCGCCCCAGCAGCCCGCGTACGCCACCCTCGCGCTGGGATCGGCGCTCGCCCTGCTCATGTACCCGCACGTCCTGACGGCGGGGTTCGCCGCCGACGGACCGGACACCCTGCGCAAGGTCTCGGTGGCGCTGCCCGCCTGGACGGGGCTGCTGGCGCTGTTCGGGTTCCTCGGCATCGCGGCGCTCGCGGCCGGAGTCCGGGTACCTCAGGGCGAGGCCGAGACGGCCGTACCGATGCTGGTCGACCGGCTGATGCCGGCCCCGCTGGCCGGGCTGGTGTTCGGGGCCATCACCATCGGGGCGCTGGTCCCGGCGGCCGTGCTGTCGATCGCGGCCGCCACCGGCTTCGTGCGCAACGTGTACGTCGAGTACCTGCATCCGACGGCCACGCCCAAACGGCAGGTCCGGATCGCCAAGGCCGTGTCGCTCATCGCGAAGGCGGGTGCGGTCGCGTTCGTGTTCGGGCTGCGCGACCAGGACGCGATCAACCTCCAGTTGCTCGGCGGGGTCTGGATCCTGCAGATCTTCCCGTCCGTGGCCATCGGGCTGTTCACCGGGCGGCTGCATCCCCGGGCGCTGCTCGCCGGCTGGGGCGTGGGCATGCTGGCCGGAACCCTGCTGGTCGTCCGCGAGGGTTTCTCCTCGATCGTGCCCCTCGGTTTCGGGCGGCTGGAGGTCTACGCCGGCTTCGCGGCGCTCCTGCTCAACCTGACCGTCGCCGTGGCCGGCACCGCCCTCCTCGAACGTCTCGGCGTCCCGCGCGGCGCCGACCTGACCGACCTGCCGTCCCGCCTGACGCTCAGGCGGCGCCCGGAGACGGAAGCGAACCAGCCATGAGACGCAGACACCCGATACCGGTGGCCGAGCCACGCGTGGAGACCCGGACCTTGACCCCCGTACCGGCCGACCCGGCGGAGCGGGAACGCGAGTCGGAACTCGCCCGGCTCTTCGAGCTGCACTACACCCCGATGCTGCGGCTGGCCACGCTGCTCGGCGCGGACGACCCGGAGAACGTGGTGGCCGAGGCGTACTACGAGATCTACCGGAAGTGGCGCCGGCTCAGGGACGCCGCGGCGGCGGAGGCGTATCTGCGCTCCACGGTCTGCAATCTCACCCGGATGCGGATACGGCACCTCCAGGTCGCCCGCAAGCATGTGGAGAACCCGCCCGAGGAGACCGTCGTCTCCGCCGAGAGCGCCGCGCTGCTCCGCGACGACCAGCGCGTCCTGATCGGCGCGCTGCAACAGCTGCCGGCCCGGCAGCGTGAGGCGCTCGTGCTGCGGCACTGGCTCGGGCTGAAGGAGGGGGAGATCGCCGCCGCGATGGGCATCTCCGGCGGTTCGGTGAAGACGCACACCGCGCGCGGACTCGCCGCGCTGACCCAGGTGATGGAGGCCCGGCGATGAACGACACCGATCCGGACCGCACGGAGCGGGAGCTGGCCGAGGCCCTCGCCGCCCTCGCCGAGGGCGTACAGGGCGCCCCGGACGCCTACCGCACGGCCCGCGGCGAGTGGCTGCGCCGCGAACGCCGACGCCGGCTCGTCCTCGCCGTGGTCATCGCCGTCGTGTTCACCCTGGCGACGCTGATCGGACTGTGGGTGCTGAACCAGGCGCCGTCGCGTTCGGGGGTGATCTTCACCGGCAGCGGACCCGCCGACGCCGGCCCGCTGTTTCCCGGGCCCGGCTCGCCCCGAATTCGGTAGATCAGCACAGCGGGGGAAGTATTTGCGGCACGGAAAGACATCAGGTCACTTCTGTGGCCGAAAGAGCAGAAGCCGAAAGAGCAAAAATGTATTTTTTTGTACTCGGTCCGCTGAAAGTAGTAGCCGACAACACCCCCATCGCTCTTGCCGGAACTCACCAGCGCACAGCCCTCGGGATGCTGCTTCTGCGTGACAATCGCGTCGTCACCACCGACCGGCTCGTGACCGCCCTGTGGAGAAACAACCCGCCCGCGACCGCCGGCAAGATGGTGCACAAGGCGATGGCCAGGCTCCGCGCCCTGCTGGCCGGCTCGTCCGCCTCCAGAGCCGAACTGGAACTCGTCACCGGCAAGGGCGGCTACACGCTGCACGTCGACCCCGCGCGGCTCGACTGCACGCGGTTCTTCACCCTGATCGGCCGGTCCCGGCAGGCGTACCTCGCCGGATCCCCGGTCACCGCGACCCGCGCCCTCACGGCGGCCCTGTCCGTCTCCCGGGGGCCGGTGCTGGAGGACCTGGCCGAGTCGGGTATGTCCTGGCCCGAACTGCGTGCCCTGGAACACCGGCGCCAGACCGTGCTGGAGGACCTCTTCGGCATCGCGCTGTCCTGCGGAAGCCACCGCGACATCGTCGCCGACCTGGTCTCCCTCACCGAACTCCAGGTCCCCCACGAACGCATGACCGGCCAGTGCATGGTGGCCCTCTACCGGTGCGGACGGCAGCTCGACGCCCTGGCCGTGTACCGCCGTACCCGGCTCGCGCTCCTCCAGCGGCTCGGCCACGAGCCGGGCCAGGACCTGCGCGATCTCTACCTGCGCATCCTCAACCAGGACACCTCCCTCGACTGGAACCCCGACAACTCCCCCGTGCCGGCCTGCACCGCCTGGTGACCCCCGGTCAGCGGGCCGCGCGTGGCGCCACGTACGCCAGGGCCGCGCCCGCGATCAGGGCGCTGCCCTGGGCCATCTGCTGCCAGAACGTGGGGACGTCCAGCAGGGTCAGGCCGTTCTGCAGGCAGCCCAGGAACAGCACGCCGAGCAGGACGCCGAGGATCGAGCCGGAGCCGCCGGTCAGGGCGACCCCGCCGACCAGGACGGCGGTGAGCACGGCCAGTTCGAAGCCGACGCCGGAGGTCCCGGCGACCACGCTGTCCAGCACCGACGCCTTGATCGCCCCGGCCAGGGCCGCGGCGGCGCCGGTGACCACGAAGAGCGCGAAGGGCGTACGGCGGACGTCGATGCCCGAGAGGTGCGCGGCCTCCCGGTTGACCCCGATGGCGAAGACGTGCCTGCCCGCCGGAGTGAACGCCAGGAACAGCGCGCCCGCCACCAGCACGAGTGAGGCGATGACGACCGGCGCGGCCACGCCCGCGATCCGGGCCCCGCCCAGCCAGGCGAAGCCGGTGCCGAAACCGCTCAGCGGCAGCGGGAAGAGCTGCTGGTCGAGCCCGCGTACGGCGGTGAGCATGCCGAGCGTGACGATGAAGGCGGACAGCCCGAAGTAGCAGCACAGGACGCCGTTCACCACCCCCACGGCGGCGCCGGCGGCCAGCGCGCCCAGGACGGCGACGCCGGGCGACTGTGCCTGTCCGGCGAGCCACCCCGCGACGAGTCCGCCGAGGGCGAGGGTGGAGCCGACCGACAGGTCGAGGTAGCCGCTGATGACCAGGAGCGCCGTCGGCACCGCGACGATGGCCAGCGTCGCGGCGTCGGTGGCGATGCCGCGCAGGTTCGCCGGGTCGAGGAAGCTGCCCGTGGACAGTTCGAAGGCCGGCACCAGCACGGCGAGTACGGCGAGCAGGGGCTGGCGCCGCAGGGCGGTGAGTCCGCCCGAGGTGAGCAGGCGGGGGCGGCCGAGAAGGGAGTCGGCGGTGGTCATGGCGTTCCTTCGGCGGGTTCGGTGACAGCGGTGGCGGCACGTGGTCCGGCGTGGTGGACGGCCGACAGCAGGGCCTGTTCGGTGAGGCCGGTGCCGGAGAGTTCGTTCACGACGCGGCCGGCGGCGACGATCAGGCAGCGGTCGGCGAGCGCGACGACCTCCTCGGGGTCGCTGGAGGCGAACAGCACGGCGGTGCCGCGCTCGGCCGCGAGGGACGACACGACGTGGTAGATCTCCTGGCGGGCTCCGACGTCGACGCCCTGGGTCGGTTCGTCCAGCAGGAGGACGTCCGGGTGGCGGGCGTCGTTGATCCACCGGCCGAGGACGAGTTTCTGCTGGTTGCCGCCGGAGAACGCGGCGGCGGGCAGCCGCGGCCGGGCCGGGCGCAGGGCCACCGCCTCGGCCAGCGCGGTGAACACCCGGCGCTCCGCGGCCAGGGAGCGCGCCCCGAGGCGGGCGAAGTTCCGGACGGAGGGCAGCAGCACGTTGTCCTGGGCCCCGAGCACCGGGAACAGCGCCTGGCGTCGGCGGTCGGCCGGAACCAGGGCGATCCCCGCACCGAGCGCGTCGGCGGGCCGGACCGGCGCGACGGGCCTGCCGCCGACCCGGACCGTTCCGTCGGCGGCCCGGCGTCTGCCGTACAGCGTCTCCAGGATCCGCGTACGGCCGGAGCCGGTCAGTCCGAACAGGGCGACCCGTTCGCCTTCGCCGACGGTGAGGCTCACCGGACCGAACCCGGGTCCGCGCAGTGCGTCGACGGTGAGGCGGGGTGGACCGGGGACACGGGTGGACGCGGACGGCTCCTCGGTGGGGCGGCCGGCTATCGCTTCGACCAGTTCGCGCCGGGTCTTTCCCGCGACCGCCGAATGGTGGGTGACCCGTCCGTCCCGCAGGACGGTCACCTCGTCCGCGAGCCGCTCGACCTCCGCCAGGAGATGCGTGACGTACACGATGGCCAGTCCTTGCGTGCGCAGGTCCTCGACGCGCTCGGCCAGGGCGTCGCTCTCGGCGGTGGACAGAGCGGCGGTCGGCTCGTCGAGGACGAGGACGGAGGCGCTGCGGCTGAGGGCCTTGGCGATCTCCACCAACTGCCGCTGCCCCATGGGGAGTTCTCCCACCCGTTGGCGCGGGGAGCAGGTGGCCGCGACCCGTTCCAGCAGCCCGGCGGCGACCTCCTCCTGAGCGCGCCGGTCGATACGGCCGTACCGGGTCCACTCCTGGCCGAGGAAGATGTTCTCCGTCACCGTGAGCGTGTCGACCACGCTCAGCGACTGGAAGATGATCGCCACACCCGCGTCGATCGAGGCGCGTGGAGTGAGCCGGGTGTGCGGCGTCCCGCCGATCTCGATCGTGCCCGCGTCCGGCGTCAGGGCCCCGCCGAGGCATTTGATGAGGGTGGACTTGCCGGCGCCGTTGTGGCCGAGCAGGGCGTGGACCTGTCCCATCGGCACGGTCAGGTCCACGCCGTCCAGGGCGCGTACTCCGCCGAAGGACTTGCTCAGCCCCCGGATGCGCAGGTTCACCGGTGTCATGGCGGACCCCTAGCCGTTCTGGGCGAGCAGGTCGTCGATCGTCGCGGTGTCGCCGTGCCCGACCAGGGCGATCGGCACCTGGACGCCGGGGTTCGCCTTGCCTGCGGCGACCGCGCGGGGCACGTCGACGACGGCGTTCGCGATGTCGTCGGGCGCCAGGGCGGCCGAGGCCCGGTAGAAGGTGCCCTGTCTGATGGCGAGCAGGGAGGGTACGGCGCCGTCCTGTCCGCCGACGAAGGTCCGGGCGTCGTCGTTCTTGCGGCCCGCCTGCTGGAGTGCCTTGAAGCCGCCGTACGCGGCGGCGTCGGTCACCCCCAGGAGGAGGGCGAGGTCGGGGTGCTTGGCGAGGATCGCGCGTGTCTTGGCGAGTCCGGTGTCGGGGTCGATGGCCTGTTCCTGGGCGACCACGTCCACTCCGGGCGCGGCCTTGGTGAACGCGTCGATCATTCCCTCGGTGCGTTCACGGCCCAGTTCGATGGTGTTGTCGGTGAGGAAGGCGATCTTGCCCTTCCCGCCGAGCGTTTCCCCGGCCCATGTGGCCGCCGCCTCGCCCAGCAGGGTGCCGCCCTCGCGGAAGCTGAACTTGATGTCGGCGCTCTGGTGTTCCAGGGTTCCGCCGTACGTCACCCAGATCAGCCCGGCGTCCAGTGCCGACCTGGCGATCGGTTCGGCGGCCTCGAAGACCATCGGGAACGACACGATCGCGGGTACCTTGCGCGCGACCCAGGTGGTCAGGTTGGTGGCCTGGGTGTCGGCGCTGGCCGCGTCGCTGGTCGTCAGCAGGGAGATGCCGTGTTTCTTCGCGGCGGCGGTGGAGAGCTTGACCAGGGTGGTGTAGAGCGGGAGTTGGGTGAACGGGTAGTCCAGGCCGATCTTCGTCAGGGGGGTTCCCGCCGCTGCCGAACCGGACTTGGCGGAGGTGGACGTACTCGGCGGTGCCGAGCAGCCGGCGAGGGCGGCGGCCGCGACGGAGTAGGCGAGGAACTGTCTGCGCGAGGCGGCGCGGGCGATGGATGTCATGGCGGGTTCTCCGAGGGGCGGGCCCGTTCACCACGGGCGTCCGGCAGTGCCGAACAGGAAAGCCCCCGGCGTCCCGGCCCGCCATCCGTACAAATACCGAGTCCGGGCGGCGCCGCGGACCGGCAGACGTATTGCCCCGCACGGCCTGTGTCCCTACCTTTGACCCCACACATCGTTAGACCCCGAACGACCTTCGTGGTCCCGAGCCGCTCCGGAGGCTCGAATGCTCAGCCACCGCCAGATCGCCGCGGCCACGCGCATCGGCATGCTCACCCGCGAGTCCGACTCCGGGGCCGCCTGCGAGCAGGCGCTGCGCGAACTGGCCCACGCGCTGCCGCTCGACGCCGCGACGCTGCTCACGATCGACCCGCTGGCCAGGACCCATGTCCAGGTCGCCGGTATCGGCTATACCGCCGAGAACTCCCGTCGGCTCGCCGCCGAGTTCGTCACGACGCCGTGGTACCGCAACGTCGTCGTACGGGAGTTGCCGCCGTCCATCTCCGAGGACACCGAGGACCCGGTGGAACTCGGCCCCCGCTTCCGCCAGGGCTGGTTCTACGCCGAGCGGGTCCGCCCGGCCGGTTTCCGCGACGGGATCACCGGGGCGCTGCGCCACCGCGACCGCCTCGTCGGCCTGGTCCATCTCAGCACGGAGAACGCCGGCGCCTACGGCCTGGAGGCACGCCGGCTGCTCGCCTCCGTCCTGCCCGCGCTCGCGGCACTCGCCGACCCGGTGGCGCGTGCCGGTGAGGCGCACCACCTGCCGGAATCGGACTCCGCGAATCTCGTGACCCCCGACGGGGTCATCGACCTGCCGGGGCGCGACCGCGTCCGGGCGCTGGAGGACCCCCGGTTCCACGATCTGCTCCGCGTCTTCGCCGGTTCGGGCGGGCGCCGGCTGCGGCTGCTGTGGCCGGCCGACGGCACCTGGTGCCGCGTGACCCTCCACCGGCACCGGCCGGACACGGGCCTCGTCGCCGGCACGGTGCTGGTCCACGAGGCCCCGACCGCCATGCCGTACGGGCTCAGCGCCCGGGAGCTGGAAGTCCTCACCCGCGCGGCGACCGGACAGACCAACCAGGCCATCGCGCAGGCTCTCTTCCTCTCACCCCGCACCGTGCACAGCCACATCGAACACCTGCTGCGCAAGACCGGCGCCGCCTCCCGCGCCGAGGCCACCGCACTCGCCGTCCGCGACGGCCTGCTGCGGCCGGGTCCGGAGCAGGCCGCGTTCTTCGTCGAACGGTGAGGCGCGCGCCCGGACGGCCACCGGATCCTGAACGTCGCGGTGCCGCCGGGACGGCGTACGAGGCAGGAGGTGGCGCCGTGTCCAGGCGTGCCGGAATGCACCACCATGCGTCGGCGGCTTCGGAGTGCTGCCGGGCATCGTGGGTGGTCGGCCGGGTCACCTCGTCAGTGTCCGGTGCGGACGGCCGGGGTCGGAGGCCGGTCCTGGGGTTCGAGTTTGGCTCGCTGGATCTGTTCGTAGACCTGTGCGCGGAGTTCGGCGAAGCGTGGGGTGGAGCGGGTGTGGAGCTGGTCGCGTTCGTCGGGGAGGTCGATGCGGAGGTCCTCCTTGACGACGGTCGGTGATTTCGACAGGACGATCGTGCGCTGGCCGAGGTAGACGGCCTCGTCGATGTCGTGGGTCACGAACAGGACGGTGACGCCGAGGTCGCGCCACAGGCGCCGGACGAGGTCCTCCAGGTCGGCGCGGGTCTGGGCGTCGACGGCGGCGAACGGCTCGTCCATCAGGAGGACTTCGGGTTCGTACGCGACCGCGCGGGCGATGGCGACGCGTTGCTGCATGCCGCCGGAGAGCTGCCAGGGGTAGGCGGTGTGGGCGTCCGCGAGTCCGACGACGTCCAGCGCGTGCTCGACCAGCTGGGCCTGGCGTGCTTTGCCGAGTTTCTTGCGGCGCAGGGGCAGCGCGACGTTCTGGTGGACGGTCATCCAGGCGAACAGGGAGCGGCCGTACTCCTGGAAGACGACGGCCATTCCGGGTGGTGGGCCGGTGATCGGCCGGCCCTGGAGGCGTACCTCACCGCCGGTGGGGTCGAGCAGGCCGGACATGCACTTGAGCAGGGTGGTCTTGCCGCAGCCGGACGGCCCCACGAGGCAGACCAGTTCGCCCGCGTCGAGGGAGAAGGTGACGTCGCGCAGCGCTTCGACCGTGCGGCCGTGCCCGGTGTAGGTCTTCTGCAGATTCCGTATGTCGAGCAAGGACATGGACACCTCCGGGTCAAGAGTCTCGCTGGGCGCGGCGCGAGCCGTGGTACCAGGCCAGGGCCCGGTTCTCCGCGAACTGGAAGAGCTGGGACAGCAGGAAGCCGAGGAGTCCGAGCAGCAGGACGCCGCTCCACATCTCGGGGATGGCGAACGAGCGCTGGAACTGGACGATCGTGAAGCCCAGGCCGTTGCTGGCGGCGAACATCTCGCTGATGACCATGAGGATGATCCCGATGGAGAGGGCCTGCCGCATCCCGGTCAGGATCTGCGGGCTCGCCGAGCGCAGCACGAGGTGCCACAGCCGGGACCACCCGGAGATCGCGTAGGAGCGGCAGGTGTCGTCGAGGACCTGGTCGACGGCGCGGACGCCTTCGGCCGTGTTGAGCAGGATCGGCCAGAGGCAGCCGCTCGCCACCACGATGATCTTCATGGTGTCGCCGATGCCCGCGAACAGCATGATCACGGGGACGAGCACGGGCGGGGGAACGGCGCGGAAGAGTTCCAGGACCGGTTCCAGTACGTCGCGCAGGATCCGGCTGGAGCCGACCGCGAGGCCCAGCGCGACGCCGGCGACCGCGGCGAGCAGGTATCCGGCGGTGAGCCGCAGCAGGCTGGGCAGTACGTCCGACCTGAGCCGGTCGGGGGTCCAGACCTCGGTGAACTTCTCCAGGATCGTGGCGAGCGGGGGCAGGTAGAAGTCGGTGCTGCCGGCGCTGGCGAACCACCACACCGCCAGCAGCACGGCGGGCAGGGTGACGGCGAGCAGGACGCGGCGTACGGCGCTGCGGGCTGACATGGTGTCTACCTCTCGGTCCGCTGGGACTGGTGCCAGTGCAGGACGCGGCGCTCGACCGCGCGCGCGGCCAGGTTGACCGCGACGCCGACGAAGCCGGTCGTCAGGACCAGGGCGTACACCCGGGGCACCGCGCCGGAGGACTGGGCGACGGCGAGCTGCTGGCCGAGGCCGGGTGAGCCGATGACGAGTTCGGCGGTGATGGTGAGGACGAGCGCGACGGTCGCGGCGAGCCGTACGCCGGTCATGACGTAGGGCAGCGCGGTGGGCCACAGGACGTGTCTGATCCGTCCCCAGGCGCCGAGCCGGTAGCTGCGGGCGGTGTCCTGGGCGACCGGGTCCACGTCGTGCAGGCCGGCGAGGACCTGGACGAGCACCTGCCAGAAGGAGGCGTACACGACCAGGAGCAGTTTCGACCGCAGGTCGGTGCCGTACAGCAGGACGGCCACGGGGATGAGCGCGACGGAGGGGATGGGCCGCAGGAACTCGATGGTGGAGGCGGTGGCCGCGCGCAGCAGGGGGACCGAGCCGATGGCCACACCGGCCACCGCTCCGCCCACGAAGGCGATGGCGAGGCCGATCCCCCAGCCGGTCAGGGTGTCGCCGAGCGCGGTCCAGAACGCGCCCTCCCCCAGCATGTCCCAGAAGGCCCGGGCGGTCGTGGAGGCCGGTGGGAGGTAGTCGGGGGAGACGAGCGAGGTGCGGGGCAGCGTCTCCAGTACGAGCACCAGTGCGGCCAGACCGGCCAGTCCGCGCAGGGCGGAGGCGCTGAGGAGCGGCCCGCGCCGGGCGGCCGCCGGCGCGGGGCTGTCGATGTCCGCGAGGGTCATGAGAACAGCGCTCCGATGTCCGGCTTCTTGTCGCCGAAGACGCCGTCCTGCTCGCCGAGTTCGGCCAGCTTCTCCAGGGAGGGGCGGTTCACGGCGGTCGGCCAGCTCGGCAGGATCAGCTTGTCCAGGACGTCGCCGCCGATCTTGGTGTAGGTGGTGAGGATGCGGCGTGCCTCGTCCGGGTGGGCGGTCGCGTACTCCAGCGAGGCGTTCATCGCCTCGGTGAACTTCCGTACGAGGTCGGGGTTCTGCTGGGCGATCTTCGTCGAGGTGAAGTACGCGGCGACGGTGAGCGCGGGGTCGGTCTCCGCGAAGGGGGAGGCGATGACGCGGGCGCCCTGGGCCTGGGCGATGGTGCGGGCGGGTTCGCCCATCCAGGCGGCGTCGACCCGGCCGTCGTTGAGGGCGGCGGGCATCTGGTCGAAGGGGATCTCGACGAACTTGACCTTCGAGGGGTCTCCCCCGGCCTTGCGGACCGTCTCGCGGACCGTCGTGTCGCCGATGTTCTGGAGGGTGTTGACGGCCACGGTCCGTCCGGCGAGGTCCTTGGCCGACTTGAGCGGGCTGTCCTTCTTCACCAGCACCCCGGTGACGTCGGCGCCGACCTTGCCGTTGGAGGCCGCGCCGTTGGCGACCGCCTTGACGGGTACGCCCTTGGTCTGGGCGAGCATCAGGGACGTGGTGTTGCTGAAGCCGAACTGGAACTGGCCGCTCACCACACCGGGGATGATCGCGGCGCCGCCCTGCGCGCTGACCATCTTGAGGTCGATGCCGCGGTCCGCGAAGAAACCCTGCTTCTGGCCCAGATACAGGGGTGCCACGTCGACGATGGGGATGATGCCGACCGTCACCCGCGTGGTCTTGCCGTCGGCCGACGGTGCCCCGGCGCTGCCGGAGTCCGATGAGCCGCATCCGGCGAGGCCGGTGACGGACGACACGACCAGGGCAAGGCCCAGCAAACGCCTGTGCATGGGTTCCTCCTTGAGCAAGAGCGGAACAAGACGGTCTGCCGCACGGGGAGTTGAGGAGAACAGACGAGCCGACCGCATCCGTGCGGGTCGATCGGCGACGGCCTCGGGATCCGGCGGAACCGCTCGGGCGTCGGAGCCGGAACGGCCGGACCAACGTTGTGCACTATCTTGACGACCGCAATCTACACACCTAGGTTCGCCGTGTCAGTCCCCGCGACAAAGGAACTCACCACTCCCCTCCACGCGCCGCCCCACGACGACGAGGAGCCCCGGCCCATGCCGCACACCGCACGATCCGTACGACCGTGGCCACCCGGCGTCCGTCCGGACCGGCCGACCCCGGCCTCCCGCGGATGAACGTGAACGCCGCGCCCGAACGGAGGCCGT
Source organism: Streptomyces sp. 4F14 (assembly GCF_048159485.1). NCBI lineage: Bacteria > Bacillati > Actinomycetota > Actinomycetes > Kitasatosporales > Streptomycetaceae > Streptomyces > Streptomyces sp. 4F14. The sequence goes on along the minus strand of NZ_JBLRVY010000039.1, from coordinate 26,482 downwards.
ACGACCCGGCGAACTCTCCGAACCGCCCCGGAGGGCCCTCGATCCGCCCGCAGTCGCTCCTGCTCGCCTTCTTCGGCAACCACGTCCTCGACGAGGGACCCCTCTACGTCTACTCCGGCAGCATCATCGACATCCTCGCCAGGACCGGAGTGGGAGAACAGGCGGTGCGCTCCACGCTCAGCCGCATGGTCAACCGCGTCCTGCTGACCCGGCGCAAGAACGGGCGCCGCATGTACTTCGGGCTCACCCCGCTCGCCACCGAGATCCTCTGTGACGGCCGGCGCCGCATCTGGGAGACCAGCGCGGTGAACGAGGACTGGGACGGCACCTGGACGCTGCTGGGCTTCTCCCTTCCCGACTCCTGGCACAGCCGGCGGCACGACCTGCGCTCACGCCTGAGCTGGCTGGGCTTCGGCCCCCTCTACAACGGCCTGTGGATCGCGCCCGGCCACGTGGAACTCACGGCCGTCATCGACGAGTTGAACCTCTCCGCGCACGTCAAGATCTTCCACGCCCGGGCCGACGACGCGACCGACATCCGCCTGATGGTCAGTGACACATGGGACCTGGACTCCCTCGCGGCCCGCTACACCTCCTTCGCACAGCACTGGTCCACCGTCGAGTGGTCCGCGTCCGACGCCATCGCCGTCCGCCTGTGCCTGGTCAGCGAATGGCTGGGCATCATCCGCTCCGACCCCCGGCTCCCCGGCCCCTGCCTGCCCGCCGAATGGCCCGCCCGCCGCGCGGAGGAGATCTTCCACCACGTCGCCTCCGGCACGGAGGGGCCCGCCCGCGAGCTGGCCTCCACCGTCCTGGACACCCTTCCGGGCAACGCCTCACCGGTGTGAGTCACCGTCACGGAGGAGTCGCCGTCGCTCCAGCACGCGTTCTGGCCGTACGGCACGGGGCGGCCGCCGTTCGCGGTGAGCCAGGTCGCGGCGCGCTCCAGGGTCCGCCGACGGGTGCCGCCACCCGCCGCGGTCTCCCGCCTGAACGCCCTACCCGAGGACATGATCGACCTCGTCGTGAACCGGGACGACGACATCGTCAGCATGCCGCTGGGCGTTCTGCCCGCGCTCGACGACGGCGCCAACACGATCTCCGATCCGGCCCTGGCCGACAAGGTGCTCTCGGTCGGCGCCGGCATCTCCCGGAAGACCTGGGCCGCCGACCACGGCTCCCGGGTGACGAAGCCGTACGGCCTGTTCCTGTTCTCCTCGCACGGTCCGGCCGAGGACGGACGCTTCACCCCGAACGCCGTCGCGCCCGGCTCGGCGGTCTCCACGATCCCGTCCCGGATGCCCGGCGACCAGGCGTACGAGGAGGGCACCGGCCTCATCGACGTCCCGGCCGCGTGGAAGCAGATCCGGGCGGGGGTGAGCGCCCACGAGTACACCGTGAAGGCACCGGTCGACACGGCGTTGGCCCCGTACCTCTCCCCCGCGCTCGGCTCGCTCACCCCCGACGCATCAGGTCCGGTGCGGCTCGGCACGGGCGCGTCGACGATGGTGCCCGCGCACGTCACCGTCACCGTGCCGTCGGCGCAAGGGCGTTCCGTCTTCGGCGAAGTCCGCCTGGTCATCGCCGTCGGCAGGGGCACCGTCAGGATCGGGACGGTGCCCTCCTAGGCGTGGGCCCCGCCTCGGCTGCCGGGCGCCCCCTGGCGCAGCAGTTCGTCGAGTGCTCCTCGCGTGTCCAACGGAGCCGAGCAGTCCGCCGGGCCATCCAGTGCCGCCGAGATCCGCTCCGCGGCCGTCAGGACGGCATGCATACCGAGGCCCGTCCCGAGGGCGTTGCGGGTCACCAGGGTCAGCACGCCCGATGCCGGTGGATCGCCGCCGCCCACCGGGGCGGCGAAGGCGGTCAGTCCCTCGCCGGTGGTGAGGGTGGTGACGCCTCGGGGGCTCACGACGGCCGGTGCGGGGCCCGGCCCGGTGGCCGCGAGGCCGGGGTCGAGTACGGCGACGGCGGCGGTCCGCGACAGGAGGCCGGCGTTCCCCCCGGCCTGCGTGGTGAGCCAGGACGCCGCTCCGTCGTGGGCGTACACGCACGTCAGCCCGTCCATCTCGGTCGGCGGGCCCACGTACAGGACGGAGACTCCGCCGGTCTCCCGGCACAGTTCCCGTTGCCGGGGCAGAGCGGCACCGCGCAGCCGAGGGCCGTCGAGCGGCTCGACGCCGAGGTCGTACAGCCGGGGCCGAGCAGATATCCGCCGTCCTCCTCGGCGAGGAAGCCGTGGTCGGCGAGGACCGAGATCAGCCGGTGCGTGGTGGAGCGGGGCAGTCCGGCCCGCCGGGCCAGTTCGGAGACGGGCACCGCCGATTCGCCGGTGCGCAGCACGAGCAGCAGGGCCAGACCGCGCAGCAGCATGGACGGGCAGGGAGGCGGCTCGGGAACCTGTGCGGAGAGGACCAGCGCGGCCGTCTGGCTGTCCAGGCGTACGGCGGCGTCGTCCAGCGCCGGGAGGGCCGCGAGCACCGTCTCGTGGTCCCGGCCGACGAGCGTGAGGGCTCCGCGCAGGGAGGTCCCCGGCGGGTTCAGTGCGGCGGTCACCGCGGTGGCGTCACCGCACGTGCTCACCCGGGGGATCTTGGCGGGCTGTTCGTCGGGGCGGTGCATGGCCCCGGTCACCAGGGCGGGCCGGGCGCCGCCCCGGTGCGCGTCATAGGTGATGACGGTGACCTCGCCGACCCGGGTCAGTCTGCCGATGGGGGTGAGCCGGCCGTTCACGTAGCCGGAGTGCACGACGTCGAGGCCGGTGCTGTGGTGCAGGTCGAGTACGAGGGGACCGGACGCCGTCTGGAGTCTCGGGCACAGGCCGCGCGCGTTGCGGGCCAGCAGGAGGAGGTCCTTGCCGAGGCTCAGGTCGCCGCCCGGGGAGCGCTCCAGCATCCGGCACTGTTCGAGTTCCTGGACCAGGCGGTGGGCGGTGGCCAGGGACAGGTCCGTGCGCCGGGCCAGTTGTGACAACCGCAGGGTCCGCTCGGCGGGCCGGAAGCAGGTCAGCAGGCTCAGGCCGCGGACGAGCTTGGAGGACCGGGAGGCGGCAGGGGGGTCGTGGGGGCGCGGAGCCGGCATGTCTCTCCTGAGGTGCGGGAACCGGCGGGTCGGGGCCAGCCGTGATCAGGCTTCTCACCCAGCATGGAATCGATTACACGCCGGGCGAGACCGATCGAGAAGGACCGGTTCAGGTAAACATGCCCCTTCTGTCGGGTCACGGTTTTGTCTGAGGTTTCAAGTACGCGCAGATGGTGAGGGGGCCATCTCGGTGCCGACGCGGGTGGTGCCGTCGGCTTGGTGCCAGATGTGCGCCATGTGCCACAGCGACTCGTCGAGGGCGAGCACCGAGTGCGTGAGCACGCATGACGCCGCTCAGCGCGGTCGCGTCGCGCCAGTCCTTACCTAGGAGCTTCACCCAGGCCGACACCGCGTAGGAGAGATCGGCCTGCAGGGCGTCCTTCACGGCGGGCGATTCCAACAGGCGGACCGCTCCGCGGACTACATCCAGCACGATCCGACGGTGAAGGACGGGGCGGCGGCGCTGAAGGGCCTGGCCACTTCGATCCGCAAGCAGTTCCCCGAGGCGAAGTACGACGTCAAGCGCGTGATCTCGGAGGGTGACCTTGTGATGCTCCACTCCGACGTCGTACTGGTCCCAGGCACCAAGGGCTCGTCCGTCATCGACATCTTCCGCTTCCGGGGCGCGAAGACAGCCGAGCACCTGGACGTGATCCAGAGCGTGCCGGACACCACGGCCAGCGGCAACGACATGTTCCTGGCGCTGAGTTCGCCGCAGGTCACCCAGCCTCTGGACCACCGGCTCACCAAGGCATTCGACGAGCTCATGGTCCACAAGGACCTGACTGCCCTCGACCGGTACTGGGACGCCGGCTACCTCCAGCACAATCCCCAGATGCAGAACGGCGTGGCCGCGGGCAAGGTCGGCCTGGGCGGTTGCTTCGCGACGGCTCCTCAGTTGACGGTCACCCCGAAGCGGGTCATCGCCGAGGGGGACCTGGTGGCCGTCCACAGCCTCTACGTGAACTACCCCGGGGACAGGGGCACAGTGATCCTGGACCTGTTCCGAGTTCGCCACGGCAAGATCCTGGAGCACTGGGACATCACTCAGTCCGTTCCGGAGACCTCGGCCGATGGCAACGGAATGATCTAGCCTCGCACTTTCGCACGTGTGAAGCGGGCAGGCGGTGGAGTGCCGTATCCAGGGTTTCGTCCACTCGGCCATGTGTGTCCGCGGGACAGGCGTTCCGCCTGGTACTGATCGCCCGCCCGCCGCTTGATCGACGCCGGTCACACCGTCCTCCTCGGCCCGCGTGACCGGGAGCGCGCCGAGGCGACCGCCAACGGCCCGGGGCCCGTCTCGCGCAGATCGACGCGAGCACGGTCTTCGAGGTCAACGTCGTGGGGATCGTCCGGGTGACGCGCGCCGTCGGCCCGCATGTACGACTGGCTCCTCAACGGGAAGGACCACTACGCGCCCGGCATAGCCGCGGCCAGGAAAGTCACGGACCTCTTCCCCCACGTCAAGAACTCGGGTCGCGCCCACCGCCCACGTGGTGTACGTGGACGAAGTGGGCAACAAGTCGTGCCCGCCCCGAAGCCTCAGCCCCTCTCGCATCTGAGCCGTGCGCTGATGCAACCGCCCGCCCGTCGGACGACATCGGCGACCCGCTCCAGCCGATGCGCGGGCCCGGCCACGGCGAAGAGCGCCGCGACGGGGGTGTCGCCCGCGCAGTACAGCGGCGCGGCGACGCAGTGCGCTCCGGGTGCGAGGACGCCCCGGTCCACGGCGAAGCCGCGCGCCCGGATGTCGTGTGCCTCCTGCGCCCAGGAGGCCGGTACCGGGCCGGGCGGGAGCCGGTGGCCGGGGGTCGTCGCGGCGCACGCCTTCCCTGCGGCGGTGTACCAGGGCCGGGGAGAACGGTCCGTCGGAGCGGTCTCGCTCCCCGGGAACCATTCGACCAGGAGTGTCCGGTGCCGGCGCAGCACCGCGGTCCCCACGGCGGTGCCCGTCAACTCGGCGAGCCTGCGCGCGGGTTCGGCCGCCGCCGAACGCAACCGGGGATGCGGCTGCCAGTCCTGCCCCAGCTGGAACATGCGCCAGCCGACGCGGTATCCCCCCGCGTGACGTTCGACGGCGCCCAGGGCGGTCAGCTGTTCCAGCAGACGGTGTGCCGTGGCCTTGGGCAGTCCGCTCTCGGACGACAGCCGGGTCAGCCCCGCTCCCTGCGCGCGTTCCACCGCCGCCAGCAGTGCGAAGGCTCCCTCCAGGACGCTGCGCCCGGCACCGCCCGCCGGCGTGCTCGCGCCGTACGGGATTCCGGTGCGTACGGATACGCTGCTTGCGCTCATGATTCCCCCCTGCTCCCCGAGTTCCCGCGCGCACGGCGGTGGTCGGACCTCCGGCGCATCGCCATGCTGGGGGACGAGGGTGGGGCGAGATGTTGTCGATAGGTTGTCGTGACCCGCGAGGGGAGAGATCGAGGGGGCCGATGCCTCAGTTACGTTTGCTCGGGCCTGTGGAACTGGCCGCGCCGGCGTGGACGGCGGAGATCGGACCACCGCAACGGCGTGCCGTGCTCGCGGCGTTGGCCGTGGACGCCGGCCGGCCGGTGGCTCCCGATGTGGTGATCCGGCGGGTCTGGGGCCCGGACTCCCCGGAGGGGGCCCGGCGTTCGGTGTACGCGCACGTCGCCCGGCTCCGCAGATTGTGCGAGGGGACCGCGGGCGACGGGATGAGGGTGACGCGCCGGTCCGGCGGGTACATCCTGGAGGCCGACAGGGACCGGATCGACGTCCACAGGTTCCGTCGGCTGGTCGGCGACGCGCGCGGGGCCGGACTGCCGGACGGGGTACGGGCGCGGCTGCTGGGCGAGGCGCTCGGTCTGTGGCGGGGTGAGCCGCTGAGCGGGCTGGACGGTCCGTGGGTGGTGCAGACGCGCGAGGCGTGGCGGCGTGAGCGCATGGAGGCGACCCTCGCGTGGGCGCGGCTCCAGACGCTCGACGACCCCGCCGTGGCGATCGGCCCGCTGTCCGCGCTGCTCGACGAGCATCCGCTGACGGAGCCGCTGGCGGAGGCACTGATGCGGACGCTCTACGCGGCGGGCCGGGGCGCCGAGGCGCTGGAGTGCTACGCCGCCGTCCGGCGCCGGCTGTCCGAGGAGCTGGGCACGGAGCCAGGTCCGGCGCTGCGTGCCGCCCATCAGGCGGTGCTGGGGCCGAGCGGGCCCCCGATGCGTGCCAGGGCCACGCCCCAGCGGGTGGTTCCCGCTCAACTGCCGGTGGCGGTGCGGGGGTTCACCGGGCGGGCGGAGGAACTCGCGCGGCTGGACGCGTTCTTGACGTCGGCGTCGTCGGCTCCCGTGGTGATCTCGGCGGTGTCCGGCACGGCGGGGGTGGGCAAGACGTCGCTGGCCGTGCACTGGGGTCACCGGGTGCGGAAGTCCTTCCCCGACGGGCAGTTGTACGTGAACCTGCGCGGGTTCGACCCGGGTGGCTCGTCGCGGGACCCGGCCGAGGCGCTGCGCGGTTTCCTGGACGCCCTGGAGGTGTCCCCCGCCAGGATCCCCGTGGGTCTGGACGCGCAGGCGGCCCTCTACCGGAGCCTCCTCGCCGACCGGCGGATGCTCGTCGTGCTGGACAACGCCCGGGACGCCGACCAGGTCAGGCCGCTGCTGCCCGGGGCGCCCGGCTGTCTCGTCCTCGTCACCAGCCGCAACCGGCTCACCAGCCTGGCGGCCGTGGAGGGCGCCCACATGTTCGCGATCGACGTACTCTCCCCCGTCGAGGCCGAGTCCCTGCTGGCCGACCGGCTCGGCGGGTCGCGTACGGCGACCGATCCCGCAGCCGTCGCCGAGATCACGGCCCGGTGTGCCGGTCTGCCCCTGGCGCTGGCCGTGGTGTCGGCGCGGGCAGCTGACCGGCCGGACCTGCCGCTCGCCGTCCTCGCGGGCGAACTGCGCGACAAGAACAGCCGCCTCGACGCGCTCGACGGAGGCGATCACGCCACTCGGGTGCGTGCCGTCTTCTCCTGGTCCTACCAGGCTCTGAGCCCCGCCGCCGCCAGGCTGTTCCGGCTGCTCGGGCTGCATCCCGGGCCGGACATCTCCGCTGCAGCGGCGACGAGCCTGGCGGGTGAGCCCCCGGCGCGCACCCGCCTGCTGCTGGCCGAACTGACGGCCGCCCATCTGCTGGCCGAGCCCGTCCCGGGCCGCTACTCCTTCCACGACCTGCTCCGCGCCTACGCCGCTGAGCTGGCCCGTACCGAGGACGACGAGGACGGCCGACGGCAGGCGGCGTACCGGATCCTCGACCACTGCCTGCACACCGCGCTGAGGGCGCAGCGCCTGCTGGGCCCGCCCGCCGACCGTGTCGTGCCGGCCCCCGTCCGGCCCGGTGTCCTCCCCGAGGAACCGGCCGACCGGGACGCCGCCATGGCCTGGTTCACCGCCGATCACTCCGTGCTGTCCGCCGCTGTGCACCAGGCCGCCCGGGACGGTTTCGACACCCATGTCTGGCAGTTGGCCGCCGCGCTGAGCACGTACCACCAGCGCGCGGTCCTGTGGTCCGAGTGGGCCGCCGCCCACACCGTCGTGCTGGCCGCCGCGGAGCGTCTGGGCGACCGGGCGGCGCAGGCGTGCGCGCTGCGCAACCTCGCGAACGCTCAGTCGTCGCTCGGGCGTCAGGCGGACGCCCGAGCGTGCCTCGACCGCGCGATGCGGCTGTACCGGGAGCTGGGCGACCCGGCGGGTGAGGCCCACACCCATCTGGCCCTCGGCAGGGTCTCGACCCGTCAGGACCGCCGGGCGGAGGCGCTCACCCACTCGCGGCGGGCGGTGGACCTCTTCGCCGTCGCGGGGGAACGGGGCTGGCAGGGTATGGCGCTCAACAACGTCGGCTGGGACCACACGTTGCTCGGCCGCCACCGGCAGGCCGTCGGCCTCGGCCGGCGGGCGCTCGCCCTGCTGGAGGGGACCGGTCACCTCTCCGGCGAGGCCCACACCTGGGACACCCTCGGCTACGCCCACCACCATCTCGGCGAGTACGCGCAGGCGGCGGCCTGTTACGAGCGGGCCGCCCGGCTCTTCCACGAGCTGGGCGACCGCTACTTCGAGGCGGACATCCTCGCCCACCTCGGCGACACCCTCCACGCCGCCCGGGACACCGGCTCGACCCGGGACGCCTGGACCCGGTCGCTGGCCCTCTTCGAGGAGCTCGGGCACCCGGACGCCGCCGCGCTGCGCGACCGGCTCCAGCACCACCTGGGCAAGGATCCGGCCGTCACCGCGCTTCCCGACCGCGACTGAACGGGCCGCGTCCGGGTCGTCGGCCGGTCGACTCGCAGTTGCGGACGGTCTCCGCGTCCCCCGTCGGCTCCGGGGCCGGCGTCCACCAGGTCGGTGCCCGGGCCGCCGTCGACCGCGAAGTCGTCGCCGCCCTCTCCCCGTACGAGGTGGGCATGGTCGCCTCCTTGGACCGGCCGTGGTCGCGGGGGCGGTGGTTCAGCGGACGACGATGTGCACGTAGGCGTTCACCGAGTTGAGGCACTGGTTCCCGGTGCCGTTGTCGTGCGCGTGGTAGCCGTTGTCGGAGTAGCCGTCGTCCTGGTAGCCGAGGACGAGGCTGCCGCCCCGGCCGCCGACCAGGTACTGCCGTCCGACCACGTTCAGCAGGCGTTCCAGGCTGCCGGTGGCACCCGGGATGGTGATGAGGCCGTGGTAGAGGTCGTTGTCCGAGGCCGGGTCGACGTACCGCTTCCAGGTGAGCCCCCTGCCGCCGGTCTGCACGCAGCCTCCTCCGTCGACCGTGACGCGGTCGCCGGGGAGGAACGAGAAGGCGTAGGTCGTCGACGGCGCGGTCACGACCGGCTCGGTGATGGTGCAGTCGATCGGCAGGGTCGTGCTCGAACAGCCGGGGCTGTACGTGAGGTCCCTCAGCGAAAGGTTCGCGGGGACCCGCCGGACGTTGCGGTCGGTGGACGACGTCTGCGCCGAGGCGGCGGGGACGGTGCTCATCGCGGCACCCACGGCGAGGGCTACGGCGGCGGCGGTCAGGATCTTTCTCATGCTGGTTCACTCCTTGGGCAGGGCATCCCGGGACGGGACGGCAGGGGACGGACGTCGGCGCCCGAGCTACGCGGTCAGTTCCGGGAGGGCCGCGGTGGAGGACAGGTAGCTGGTGAAGCGCACGGCCTGGGTCGAGGCGTACGCGTAGGTGGACGCGGGCAGCGGCGGCAGCGGCTGGCGGTACCTGAGCCCGGTCACGGTGACCCAGTCCAGGCCGATGTTGCCGTTGAACGCCGTGCACTGGAGCTGCGCCTCGACGGACCTGGCGCCGGGTTCGGCGTCTCCCCACAGCGGGGTCGCGAAACAGCGCGGGGTCAGCCTCGTGACGACCGTCTGGTTGGCGGAGACGAGCGTCTGCCTCAACAGGTCGGTGCTCAGGCCCGCGTACGTCCGGGCGAACAGGGCGATCGGACCGACGGTGTTCAGGGCGAACCCGAGTTGGTTCACCGAGGCGAGCTGCGAGACGTTGCTGATGTCCGACTGCGCCAGGGTCGCGCAGGCCGTGGCGGACATGGCGAACGCCTGGAGGCTGTCCGGGGACAGCCGGCGGATGTCCGCGACCTCGATGACGGCGCTCCTGGCGCACGCCTGTACGTCCGCCGTCGCGACGGCGTCGACCTCGTTGAGGATCTCGGTCTTCGCCACGCTGATGGCGTTCTCGATCCGGGTCGTCGCCTCGTCGAGCGTGAGCTTGTGACCGAAGAAGTTCTGGTAGGCGTCGTACGCCTGCTTCACGTAGCCCAGATAGCCGGTGAAGTCCGAGACCGTGTCCGCGCGGGCGGGCTGCGCGCCGGCGAGCGCGACGATCGCGGCGGTCGTCAGCGCGGTCGTGGCGGCCGCCAGCCTTGTGCCCATCGATCTGACGGTTCCAGTCATCGTGCGGGTGCCTCTCGGTAGCCGGATGGTCGGGAACCGGCCCGCCGCACCTGCACGGGCGCCGGACCGCTCCGGGCCAAGGTCCCGCTCCGACGGCCGCGCGTCACACCGCGTTCCGCTGAACGGACCGCGCCCGCCTCCGTCGCCCCCTGTCGCCGGATCCCGGTTCGTGTGAACCTCCTTGCAGATCAACACTGTTGAGGAGCCGCATGTCGAACCGTGCCATATCCCTCCAGCTCTACACACTCCGCTCCCTCCTCAAAGAGGACCTGGAAGGCACACTCGCCCGCGTCGCCGAGATCGGCTACACCACCGTGGAGCCCTACGGCTTCGTCCACCGGGCGGAGCGAGTGGCGGACGCGCTGACCGCGTACGGGCTGTCCGCGCCGACCGCGCACGTGCCGCTGCTGTCGGACGACCGGCCCACCGTCTACGCCGCCGCACGGCGCCTCGGCGTCGGCACGCTCGTCGTGCCGATCGCGGCGCCCGAGCGCTGGCAGACCCGGGAGGGTGTCGAGGGCCTCGCCGCGGACCTGAACCGGGTGGCCGTCGAGGCCGCCGACCACGGGTTCACCGTCGGCTACCACAACCACCACTTCGAACTCGAACTCCGGCAGGACGGCACACACGTCCTGGAGATCCTCGCCGACCGTCTGGCGGACGAGGTGGTCCTCGAAGTCGACACGTACTGGGCGGCCGTCGGCGGCGCGGACGTACCCGCGCTGCTGGGCCGGCTCGGGGACCGGGTCGCCGCCGTGCACGTCAAGGACGGGGACCTCACCAGGAACACCAAGGCGCAGGTGGCCGTCGGCGACGGCGTGCTCCCGGTCGCGGAGATCCTCGCCGCCGCCCCGGACGCGCTGCGCGTCGTCGAACTCGACGACTTCGACGGGGACATCCTCGACCCGGTCGCGCGGAGCCTCGGCTTCCTCAGCGCCCTGAAGGAGGGCTGACGTGGCCGCCAAGAACGCCCTCGTCGTCCGCGGCGGCTGGGAGGGGCACGTCCCGGTCCCGGCCACCGATCGCCGCGCCGCCGACCTCAAGGAGGCCGGCTACCAGGTCACCGTCTCCGACTCCCTCGACAGCTACCTCGACGAGGACCTCCTCGCCGGCACCGATCTGATCGTGCAGTGCTGGACGATGGGCGAGATCACCCGCGACCAGATGACCGGCCTGTCCCGGGCGGTCCGCGCCGGGACGGGGTTCGCGGGCTGGCACGGCGGGATCGTCGACGCGTTCCGCTCCGAGCCGCGCTACCACCTGATGACGGGCGGCCAGTTCGTCCACCACCCCCGGGAGCACTCCACCTACCAGGTCAGGCCGCTGCCCGGGGCGGCCGGCCATCCCGTCGTCGAGGGGCTCACCCCGTTCCTCGTCACCACCGAGCAGTACTACCTGCACATGGACCCGGCCGTGGACGTCCTCGCGGTGACCGACTACCTCGACGACCCCGAGCACCCCGAACTCGCCGGCACCGTCGTCCCCGTCACCTGGACCCGGTCCTGGGGCGCGGGCCGGGTGTTCGTCACCGCGATCGGCCACACCCTGGACGACCTGGCCGTACCCCAGGTCCACTCGATGATCACGAAGGGCCTGACATGGGCGACCCGCTGACCCCGCACCCCGTACTCCGCGTCGGCCTCGTCGGCGCCGGAAAGATCAGCGACGCCTACCTCACGACCCTCGCGGAGCTGAAGAACCTGCGCCTGACGGCCGTCGCCGACCTCGACCCCGAACGCGCCCGCACCGCCGCCGGGAAGGTGCCCGGCGCCCGTACGGCGACCCTCGACGAGCTGTACGACGCCGAGGACGTCGACCTCGTCCTGAACCTCACGGTCCCCGCCGCCCACGCGACGGTCGCCCACGCGGCCATAGCCGCCGGCAAGCACGTCTACGGCGAGAAACCCCTCGCGACCACCACCCCCGCCGCCCGCGCACTCCTGGACGCCGCAGCCGAGGCCGGCGTCCGGGTCGGATGCGCACCGGACACGGTCCTCGGCACCGGCGTGCAGACCGCCCGGGCGGCACTCGACGCCGGGGACCTCGGCGTGCCGGTCGCGGCGAGCGCGTTCATGGTCAGCTCGGGGCCCGAACGCTGGCACCCGGACCCGGAGTTCTATTACCAGCCGGGCGGCGGGCCGCTCCTCGACATGGGCCCGTACTACCTGACCACGCTGGTGACCCTGCTGGGGCCGGTGCACCGGGTCGTCGGCATGTCCTCGACACCCCAGGCCGAACGATTCATCGGCCAGGGCTACCGGGCCGGGACGAGATTCCCGGTCGAGGTCGCCACCCACGTCACCGGAGTCCTCGAACACCGCTCCGGCGCCCTGTCCACACTGGTGATGAGCTTCGACGTCTGGGGCAGCGCACTCCCCCGCATCGAGATCCACGGCACGGACGGCTCACTGTCCGTGCCCGACCCGAACCGCTTCGACGGACCGGTCAAACTCTTCCGCGCCGACGCCCAGGAATGGCAGGACCTTCCGGTCCTCGGCGGCTATCGCAACGCCTCCCGGGGCTACGGAATCGCCGACCTCGCCCGAGCCGTCTCACGGGACGAACCCCACCGCGCCGACGGTGAACTCGCCTACCACGTCCTCGACATCATGGAGTCCCTGCTCGCGGCGGCCGAGAGCGGCTCCTCGGTCACGGTCTCCAGCGACTGCGCGCGCCCGGCGGCGGTCCCGGCGGACGCCCGCCCCGAGGAACGCTGACGCCCCTGTCCGCTGTGCCGGCGGCTCCCAGCGGCCGGCACAGCGGACAGGGCTCACACCATGGGCCGCATCAGCCTCCGCGCCACACCCTTGAATCGCTCGGCCAACGGCGCAGGTTCCCGTGCTTGTGGATCGAGATGTACGAGGACACGGGTGCCGAGTGCGTAGGTGACGCTGCCGTCCATCGCACACAGGCGGAATCCGTACGTCAGGCTCGTGTTGCCGAGTCGCTCCAGCCAGAAGTGAACAACGTACGCGCCCGGCCGCCTGACCGGTTTCTGGTAATCGATGCGGAGTTCCTTGACCACGTAACAGGTCTCGGCGGGCATCTCCCAGTCGCCGTCGGGATCGAGACCCTGCCACATGCGTATCCAGGCCCGCTCGACCAGCAGCGGGTAACGGGCGTTGTGCAGCGTGCCGAACGCGTCCATCTCGTCGAAATGCACGTTGACGGGAATGGTTTCGCCGAAGGGAAAACCGGGCGCGGCGGGCGGGATTTCGCTGGCCATCGGCAGATCTCCTGAAGTATCGAGGCGGGTTGCCGATCTCATCGTGGGTGGCCGGGTGTCACGCCCTCGTCGACCGTCCGTCCCTCATCCGAACCGGATGTCGGTCATTCGGCCGACACCGGCGAGTCGTCGACCAGGTGGCGGAGCCAGCGGTGGGCGGGGTCGTCGGTGGCGGTGGCGTGCCAGATCAGGCTGACGCCGTACTCGGGCATGGGCAGGGGCGGCTCGGCGGCGGTCAGGCCCAGGGCGTCGGCGTAGACGGTGGCCGCGTGGGCGGGGAGCGTGGCCAGGGCGGGGAGGGTCGCGAGGTGGAGGGCGGCCCCTGCGAAGTGGGTGGTGGAGGCGATCACCCGCCGGGTGAGCCCGCGGGCGTCCAGGATGTCGTCGACGATGCCGCGCCGGCCGTCGTACGAGATCAGCAGATGCGGGTGCGCCAGGTAGTCGTCCAGGCCGATCGGGGGCGCGAGCGGCAGGAGGCGGGGGTTGAACAGGCAGGCGTACCCGGAGGTGAACAGGGATCGGGTGCGGTGGTCGGGGCCGTGTGCGGGTGCGGCCGCGACGCCGAGGTCGATCTCGCCGCGGTCGAGCATGTCGGCGACGGTGTTGCGGGTCGCCTGCCGTACGGCGAGCCGGATGCCCGGCAGGCCGGCCGTGGCGGCCAGCAGGTGGGGCAGCAGCGCCGCCTCCAGGTCGTCCGACATGCCCAGGGTGAAGGTGCGCCGGGCGGTGGCCGCCTCGAAGCGGTCCCGGTCGGTCACGGCGCCGTGGATCAGCCCGAGGGCGGGGTCGATACGCCGGGCCAGTTCGACGGCGCGCGGTGTGGGTTCGACGCCGGTACGGGTGCGGGTGAACAGCTCGTCGTCGAAGAGTCCGCGCAGTCGGCCGAGGGCCGCGCTTGTCGCGCCCTGGCTCAGGTGCAGTGCGGCGGCGGCCCGGGTGACGCTGCGCTCGCGCATCAGGGCGGCGAAGACCACCAGGAGGTTCAGGTCCGCCTTCCTGAATTCGGTTTCATAGATGTCGATCATCGTAAAGATTAGTTTGCCGCATGACGGTGTGGGTTCCTAGCCTCGAAGGCATGACCGGATCCCCTCGGACCTCCCGCACCGTGACCGTCGCCGTGGTCCAGGCGGCCGCTCCCCTGTTCGACACGCCGACGGCGGTGGCCCGCGCCGGGGAGCTGATCCGCGAGGCCGCCGTCCGCCACGGAGCCGAGGTCGTCGTACTCCCCGAAGCGTTCCTCGGCGGATATCCCAAGGGCCTGGACTTCGGCATGACGGTCGGCAGCCGCACCCCGGCCGGCCGCGACCTGTTCCGCCGTTACCACGCCTCCGCGATCGAGATCCCCGGCCCGGAGGTCGCGGCGCTGGCCACCGTCGTCGGGGAACTGGGCTGCCACGCCGTGGTCGGCGCGGTCGAACGCCGAGGCGGCACGCTGTACTGCGTCGCGCTCTTCTTCGGCCCCGACGGCTACCTGGGCCTGCACCGCAAGCTGATGCCCACCGCCGCCGAGCGCTACCTCTGGGGCCAGGGCGACGGCTCCACTCTCCAGGTCGTCGACACCGGCAGCGCCCGCATCTCCGCGGCCATCTGCTGGGAGAACTACATGCCGCTCTTCCGTACGGCGATGTACGCGAAAGGCGTCGACCTGTGGTGTGCGCCGACGGTGGACGACCGCGACGCGTGGCAGGCCACCATGCGTCACATCGCGCTGGAGGGCCGCTGCTTCGTCCTCAGCGCCAACCAGTACCTGCGCCGTGACGCCCTCCCGTCCGACGTCCACCCCGTCCAGGGCGACGAGCCCGGCACGGTCCTGATCAACGGCGGCTCCGTCATCGTCTCCCCGCTGGGCGAGGTCCTCGCCGGGCCGCTGCGCGACGGCGAAGGGATCCTGACCGCCGACCTCGACCTCGACGACCTCGCCCGCGCCCGCTTCGACCTCGACACCACGGGCCACTACGCCCGCCCCGACGTCTTCACACTCCACGTGGACGAGTCGCCCAAGGCAGCCGTCAC
This sequence comes from Streptomyces sp. 4F14, assembly GCF_048159485.1. Lineage (NCBI taxonomy): Bacteria > Bacillati > Actinomycetota > Actinomycetes > Kitasatosporales > Streptomycetaceae > Streptomyces > Streptomyces sp. 4F14. The sequence goes on along the minus strand of NZ_JBLRVY010000039.1, from coordinate 11,284 downwards.
CAGCGGCGGCTGACCGGAAGCGGCCGGCGGAATTCGGCGGTGGCGGGACAGGATCGCCCCGTGCCCATGCGCCGTGAAGCGAGCCAGCTTCCCCCGTCCGGCGCAGGACTCGGCATGGCAGGATCTTCCGGGTGAGCAACGCGAAAATCCGTGTCCTCGTCGCCGACGATCAGGATCTCGTGCGCGCCGGATTCCGGCTGATCCTCGATGCGCAGCCGGACGTGGAGGTGGTGGCGGAGGCCGCGGACGGGGCGGAGTGTGTGGACGCTGCCCGGCGGCTGCGTCCCGATGTGTGTCTGGTGGACATCCGGATGCCCCGGCTGGACGGTCTGGAAGTGACCCGGCTGCTGGCGGGCCCCGGGGTCGCGGACCCCGTCAACGTGGTGGTGGTGACCACGTTCGACCAGGACGACTACGTCAGTACGGCGCTGCGCAACGGGGCCTGCGGTTTCCTCCTCAAGGACGCCTCTCCGGCGCTGTTGATCGAGGCCGTACGGGCTGCGGCGCGCGGGGACGCGCTGGTCTCTCCGGCGGTCACGGTGCGGCTGCTGCGGCGCCTGGAGGAGCACGAACGGACCGTCGTCGCCGGGGTTCCGGTCGACGGTGCGCTGAGCGGGCGGGAGCTGGACATCGTACGGCTGGTCGCGGTGGGGCGTACCAATCAGGAGATCTGCGACGAGCTGTTCCTGTCGCTGTCGTCGGTCAAGACGTACCTGGGCCGGATCCAGGGCAAGCTCGGTGTCCGCAACCGGGTGGAGATCGCGGCCTGGGCCTGGGAGAAGGGCATCGTCCGGGCGGCCGGATGAGAAGACGGATCTTCCACGGCTCATCCGTCGGCTGTCGGCGACCGGTCACGATGTCGCAGCAGCGGGAAGCGGGCCGTCGTCCGCCAGCCTCCGCCGGGAGCGGGGCCGGTCTCCAGGGTCCCTTCGAGGGCTTCGATGCGTTCGCGCAGGCCCAGCAGGCCGAACCCGCCCTGGCCGCCGGCGGGCGGCGAACCGCGCCGGGCGGGTGCGGTGTTGAGGATCGTCACCCGCAGCCACGTGGGGTCGGCGTCGAGCCGGACCCGCAGCTGAGCTCCGGGGGCGTGGCGGCGTACGTTGGTGATGGCCTCCTGGACGACGCGGTGGACCGAGGTCTCGACCTCGGGTGTGAACCGTACGGTGCGGGCCGCCGCGGAGATGTCGAGCCGGGTCTGCTCTCCGCCTCCCGTCGCGGCGAACTCCGAGACCATGCGGCCGAGTTCGCCGAAGAGGTCGCCGGGGCGGATGCCGCCGCGTTCCTCTTCGCGCAGCACGTGGACGAGGCGGCGCATGGAGTCCAGGGTCTCCGAACCCGACCGTGCGATGGTGTGCAGGATCGGTTCCACCTTCTCGGGTGAGGTCGCGTGCACCGCGAGGGCGGCGTTGGCCTGCACGATCATTCCCGTGACGTGGTGGGCGATGAAGTCGTGCAGGTCCCGGGCGAGTTCGAGCCGTTCCCCCTGGCGCACCTCGACGATGGTGCGTTCTCGGCGGGCGTGCAGGAGCCGTAGGTAGGCGCCGAGGCTGGTGAAGGCCACGATGCAGATGAAGAGGACGAAGCAGCTGCCGAGGGTCCGTGGGTCGCCGTCCACGCGCAGCGGTTGCAGGAGCACGGCGATGCCGAGGGCGCTGGCCAGGCCGAAGGCGGCACTGGGCCTTTCTACCCGCCGGACGGTGGAGACGATCAGTCCCAGCAGGCCGAGGGTCTCCGTCGTGCCCCAGACCGCGGGCCCCTGGTGGTAGGGGATCGCCGGGGTGAGCGCGGTCAGCGCCAGGGACAGCGCGGCGGCGGTCCCCGCGCGCCAGGCCGTGGAGGGCCGCCGGTCGAGACAGAGCAGGGCCGTCGCGGTGAGGGGTCCGGAGACGAAGGTGGTCAGCCATACGGTGGGCGAGTCGGCGAGGCCGGTGTCGCCGTACACCAGCCGTGACAGGTCCAGCACCCAGACCAGGGCGAAGACGGCGCAGACGCCCACGGTGATGAGGCGCTGTGCCCTGGCGGAGAACGGCAGGTCGGATTCCACAGGGCGCAGCCTACGAAAACCGGCAGGCGAGCCGTGTCGGCCGAATGACCGACGCACCCTTCGGAACAGGGACGGACGGCCGACGAACCGCGGCTGCCCACCGTCACAGGATGGCGGCGGCACCCCACCGTGCCGCTACCGCGATCCTTCGAACGGAGTGCGCTCCCGTGGCCAAATACCTCTACCGGCTGGGCCGGTTCGCCTTTCGCAAACGGCGTGTGGTCGTCGTCTTCTGGCTGGTGCTGCTGGCCTTGACCGGCGCCGCCGCCGCATCCGTGTCCGCCCCCAAGGCGACCTCCTTCTCCCTGCCGGGAACGGAGGCGCAGCAAGCCTTCGACCTGCTCTCCGAGCGCTTCCCGGGGTCGTACGCCGACGGCGCGACCGCGCGCGTGGTGTTCAAGGCACCCGACGGGGAGAAGATCACCGACCCGGCCAACAAGGCCGCGGTGGAACAGGCCGTGACCGAGCTGAAGGGCAGTTCGCCTCAGGTCGCCCGGGTCCTGGACCCGTTCGCCGTGCGGGCGGTCAGCGCGGACGGCACCGCCGCGTACATCCAGGTGTCGTACAAGGTGCCAGGGTTCGAGCTGGACAGCGGAGTCCCCGACCAGGTGTTCGAGGTCGCCGAGCAGGCCCGGCACGACGGGCTGACCGTGGAGGCCGGCGGGGACGCCGTCCGGGAGAAGACGCACACGGGGGCCTCGGAGATCATCGGGGTCGCGATCGCCGCCGTCGTCCTGGTGATCACCTTCGGCTCGCTGGTCGCCGGCGGGCTGCCGCTCATCACCGCGCTGATCGGCGTGGGCATCGGCGTGACGTCGATCATCGCGCTGGCCAACGTGCTCGACCTGGGGAACACGACGAGCATCCTGGCCACCATGCTCGGGCTGGCCGTCGCCATCGACTACGCGCTGTTCATCGTCTCCCGGTACCGGTCGGAACTGGCCCACGGCCACGACCGCGAGCACGCGATCGGCCGGGCGGTGGGGACGGCCGGGTCCGCGGTGGTCTTCGCCGGGCTGACCGTGGTCATCGCGCTGGTGGGTCTGACCGTCGTCAATGTCCCGCCGCTCACCAAGATGGGCCTGGCCGCCGCGGCGACCGTGGCGCTCGCCGTGGTGATCGCGCTCACCATGATCCCGGCGCTCGTCGGCTTCGCCGGGGACCGTCTCCTGCCCCGCAAGGCCCGCAAGGGTGCCACCGCCGGGAAGGGCCGGACCGCTCTCGGTGTCCGCTGGGCCCGGTTCGTGCTGCGGCGGCCGGTGGCCGTGCTGCTGTTCTCCGTGCTCGGGCTGGGAGCGATCGCCGTTCCCGCCACCTCGATGGAGCTGGGGCTGCCCAACGACGGCTCGCAGCCGGCCTCCACGACCCAGCGCAAGGCGTACGACCTGCTGTCGGACAACTTCGGCGCCGGCGTCAACGGCTCGCTCATCGTCGTCGTCGACGCCAAGGGCACGGGCAACACTCCCGAGCAGGCGGTCACCGACCTCACGGCCGAGATACGCAAGCTCGACGACGTCGCCGCGGTGCGTCAGGCCACCCTCAACGAGGCCGACACCACGGCGATCATCCCGGTCGTCCCGAAGTCGGGGCCGGGTGACACGGAGACGAAGGACCTGGTGCACGCGATCCGGGACGCCGGTGGCGCCGTCACGGATGCCTCCGTCTACGTCACCGGCCAGACGGCCATGAACATCGACTTCTCGCAGCGGATGAGTGATGTCCTCCTGCCGTACCTGGCGCTGGTGGTCGGCCTCGCGTTCCTGCTGCTGATCGCCGTCTTCCGCTCGCTCCTCGTCCCCCTGAAGGCGGCCCTGGGCTTCCTCCTCTCGGTGACGGCGACCCTGGGAGCGGTCGTGGCGGTCTTCCAGTGGGGCTGGCTCGCCGATCTGCTCGGTGTCCAGGAACCGGGGCCGATCATGAGCATGATGCCGATCTTCATGATCGGCGTCGTCTTCGGACTCGCCATGGACTACGAGGTCTTCCTCGTCACGCGTATGCGGGAGGCGTACGTCCACGGTGAGGCACCGAAGCAGGCCGTCGTCACCGGCTTCCAGCACGGCGCGAGGGTCGTCACCGCCGCCGCCACGATCATGATCGCCGTCTTCGCCGGCTTCATCGGCGCCGACGACTCCATGGTCAAGATGATCGGCTTCGGCCTCGCCTTCGCCGTCTTCCTCGACGCCTTCGTCGTCCGCATGACCATCGTCCCCGCCGTCCTCGCCCTGCTCGGCGAACGAGCCTGGTGGCTGCCCAAGTGGCTCGACCGGAAGCTGCCCAGCCTCGACGTGGAGGGCGAGGGCCTCAGCAGCACGCCGGATGCGCACGTCCCGGAGGGGGCGGACGGACCCCGGCGGTCCGTACGCACCTGAGGCAGACCCAGGAGAAGGGGCCCGGGGCGGGCGTACGACTGCCTCGGCCCCTCTCCCAGCCTCCGGATACGGCTGCCCGCGCCCGGTGAGTCAGGTGAGTCAGGTGAGTTGACTGCACGTCATCACGGCTTGCCGCAGCCAGCGGTGGGCCGGGTCGGTGGCTCGTCTGGTGTGCCATGCCTGCTGGTAAGCGAGTCGGGGGAGTTCCAGGGGCGGAGCGAACTTCCGTAGTGTCCTGTGCCGCCGCATCGGCCCGACTGCCCGGGTGGCGACGGTCAGCACGAGGTCGGTGTCTGCCAGCAGGTCGACTGCCGCGCTCCAGTGGGGCAGGGTCACGGCCAGGTGCCGTCTCAGTCCGCGTGCCGCCAGGGCTCTTTCGATCTCGTCGTTCGCGTCGGGTCGCAGGGCCAGCGAGATGTGCGGACGCTCCAGCCACTCCTCGAACGAGAGCCCTCCTTGCGCGGGGAGAACCGCTCGGTCCGCCAGGCAGACGAATGTCTCCTGGAAGAGGTCCTGGATCTCGATGTCGTCGGGTACGTGGGGGAAGATGCCCAGCGCGAGATCGAGTTCGCCGTCCTGGAGCTGCGCGAGCATCGCTTCCCGGCCGGCCTGGCTGATCGCGAGGTCAAGGCCGGGGGCCTGGTCGCGGACGTACCGCACCAGCGGGGGCAGCACGATGTGCGCCGCGTAGTCCGACATCGAGATCCGGAAGCGCCGGCGGGTGCGCGCGGGATCGAAGTCGGGCGAGCCCAGCAGGTCGTTCAGGCTGTTCAGGGCGTCTTCGAGGGGCTGTACCAGTGCCTGGGCGCGTGCGGTGAGGACCATACGGCCGCCGTGCCGCACCAGCAGGGGGTCGCCGAAGTGGGTCCGCAGCTGCCCCAGGGTGTGACTGACGGCCGGCTGGCTCTTGTGCAGCCGCAGTGCCGCGCGGGTGACGTGTTTCTCGGTCAGCAGCGCGTGCAGAGCCACCAACTGGTTCAGGTCGATCCGCCGAAGCTCATCCATGGGGCGAATGATAGGGATGCACAGAAAGTATTTCCATAAACAGCCCTGATGGCGGATGGTCGAAGTGTCGCGGCGCCGCCCGCGGCCGTTCAACCGCCACTCACCTCAGGACTGGACATGACGAAGGCAGATCTCACGCTCTCCTACATCGACGGACGGCCGTCCACGATCGGCATCGAGGCCGTCAACGAGGTGCTGCGCACCGTGGGCGTCCACGCCGGCCGGACGCCCGTACCCGACGAGGCTCTCCCGGTCCTGGAGGCGTCCAGGACCCGGGCGCTCTCTGAGGACGAACAGGCCGAGCTGATCTCGCTGTTCAGCCTGCACCGCGGTGACCTGCTGGCCCACGTCCAGCTCGCCGGGCGCACTCCCGAGACACCGGACGGCGGCCACCTCAACACCTCCGAGCACGGAGTCGCCCCGTACCCCAAGGTCTACGACATGCGGACCATGGACGACGCCGCCAAGCACTTCGTACAGGCGCGCTTCGGCCGCCTCCACGTCAACACCACCGACGACGGCGTCGGCATCGACGAGGTCATGACCGTGGTGTCCGGTGGCCCGATGACCTGGTTCTACCGGCTTCCCGACGGCGTGGTCGTCAAGCTCTCGGTGCCCGCCGTGGAAGCCGGCGACCCGGGCTGGCGTATCAGCTATCCCGGCAAGCGCCCTCACGGCGCGTTCCTGGACGCCGAGCACGGTCTGATCGTCGCGTACGCCCACGGTCCCGAGAAGTTCGTCATGCGCTACGAGGACCCGGGTGCCGAAGGCGCGGAGTCTCTGGGCGCCAACCCGTGGATCGACTTCGGGGGTGACGCGCCCCGGATGCTGGACGACGTGACCGTCGACTGAGTGCCTGCGAGGTGAGCCGGCCGGTCGCCTCATACCCCCCTTTCCATCCACTCTCCACCGCCACAGGAAGCGTCATGTCCACCACGTCCGAACCGGCCGCCGCGCTCACCCCCGCCTCCGCGAACGAACCCGTCCGTCGTGTCCCCGTCCTCTGGCTGGCGCTGCTCGCCACGCCGGTGGCCGCCGCCAACAACGCCGCCGTCCTGATCCTCGGCGACATGAGCCGCTCCCTCGGCATCACCAAGGCGAGCGCATCGTGGCTGGTCACGGTGTTCGCGCTGGCGCTGGCCGTCGCGACGCCGCTGATCGCGACCCTGGTACGACGGCGTGGGACCCGCGTGGCGCTGTGGACCAGCGCGGCCCTCGTCGCCGTCGGGACCGTGATCGTCGCCGCCTCACCGTGGCTGCCGCTGACCCTCGCCGGGCGGGCCGGGCAGGCCGCGGGCGGCGCGGGCATGATGGCCATCGCCATGAACCTCGCCGGCACCGCCCGCCGCATGGGCGTCATCAGCGCCGGCTCCGGGATCCTCGGAGGCGTCGGCCCGCTGCTCGGCGAACGCCTCACCGACGCGGTCTCCTGGCGGGCGGCCCTGTCCATCCTGATCATCACCCTGCCGGCCGTCCCCGCCGTCAGCCGCCACACCACCACGGCATCTCCCACGGCCGAGGGCCGCTTCGACGCCCGCGGCGCGGTCCTGCTCGCCGTCCTGTCCAGCGGCATCGTCCTGCTGCCGTCGAACCCCCTGCCCGCCCTGGCCGTCGCCGCCGTCACCGCCGCTCTTCTGGCGCTGCACATCCGGAGTCGCCCCGACGGCTACGTCCCTCTGGCCGCGCTGCGCTCCGGGCTCTTCCGTGGCTCGGTGCTGATCGCGGTCGTCCTGTCCGTTCTCTACTTCACGCTGCTGTTCGGGATCCCTCAGCTGATCACCGACCGGGCCGGCTGGACGACCGGCTCGGTCGCGGTCGGCCAGATGATCGCCATGATCGCCGGGTCGGTACTCACACTCGTCTTCGCCACTGTCGCCGCCCGCCTGAGCCAGACCGCGGTACGAGCGCTCCTGCTCACGGTCGGGGCACTCGCCGCCGCGGCCGCCGTCCTCGCACACAGCGCGCTCGTCCTGTTCATCGCGATCGGCCTGGCCGTCTCCGCCGCGACCGGCGCCAACGCCACCCAGTCCATGGCCGCGGCCTCCGCCGTCCCCGAGCGTCAACGCCCCACCGGCATCGGCCTGTTCCAACTCGCCTACCTCATGGGCGGAGCCCTCGGCCCGGCCCTGGCAACCGTATTCGTCATCGGCTGAGCATCGGGGTCAGAGGAGCCAGTCTCCGCGCCCTCGCCGTCCGGGACACCTGCGAGGACGACTGCGATGCGGTCGATCAACTCCGTTGAAGTGCCAGCACCATGGGCGGGGTGTCAGGTCGGTGCGCGGGGTCGGCGGGCCTCGGCCCCGCTGGAGCGGGCGTTGCGGCACGCGCCCGAGGAGCTGCGGATACGGCGTCGTTCCGCCGAGGGGCATGCCCGGCGGCTCCTGGTGTCCGCGTCGTTCGCGGCTGACCTGCTGGTGGTGGGTACCCGGTCCGGCGCGGGGTGTCCGACGACTCCGCCTGTCCGGTCGCCGTCGTACCCGAACGGCGCTGAACGACCCCTTGTGAGGAGCTTTCGCATGCTGCGCGACGACGAACTGCGCAATCTGGACGCCCACTGGCGGGCCGCCAACTACCTCGCGGCTGGCCAGATCTACCTGATGGCCAACCCACTGCTCACCGAACCCCTCAAACCCGAGCACATCAAACCCCGCCTCCTCGGCCACTGGGGCACCTCCCCCGGACTCACCCTCGTGTACACGCACCTCAACCGGGTCATCAAGGCGCGCGGTCTGGACGCCCTGTGCGTGTGGGGGCCGGGCCACGGCGGGCCCGCGGTCCTGGCCGGATCGTGGCTGGACGGCAGCTACACCGACACCTACCCCGACGTATCACGGGACGCCGCCGGCATGGAACGGCTGTTCCGGCAGTTCTCCTTCCCCGGCGGCGTCCCCAGCCACGTCGCACCCGAGACACCGGGCTCGATCCACGAGGGCGGCGAACTGGGCTACTCCCTCGCGCACGCCTACGGCGCCGCCCTCGACAACCCCGGCCTGCTCGTCGCCTGCGTGATCGGCGACGGCGAGGCCGAGACCGGCCCCCTGGCCGCGTCCTGGCACGCGAACAAGTTCCTCGACCCCGTCCACGACGGCGCCGTCCTGCCGGTCCTGCACCTCAACGGCTACAAGATCGCCAACCCGACAGTGCTCTCCCGCCTCCCCGAGCCCGAACTCGACGAACTCCTGCGCGGATACGGCCACGAACCCCTCTACGTCTCCGGCCACGACCCGGCACAGGTCCACCACGCACTCGCCGACGCCATGGACCAGGCCCTCGACCTGATCGGCGTCATGCAGAGCACCGCCCGCGAGGACGGGGTCGCCGAACGCGTGCACTGGCCGATGATCGTCCTGCGCACCCCGAAGGGCTGGACCGGGCCGGCGGAGGTGGACGGCGAGCCCGTCGAGGGCACCTGGCGCGCACACCAGGTCCCGCTCTCCGGGGTCCGCGAAAACCCGGAGCACCTGCGGCAGCTGGAGGCGTGGCTGCGCTCCTACCGGCCCGAGGAACTCTTCGGCCCCGACGGACGCCCCACCGCCGACGTCCTGGCCTGCGTCCCCGAAGGCACGCGGCGCCTCGGCGCCACCCCGCACGCCAACGGCGGCCTCCTCCTGCGCGAACTCCCCCTGCGCGACCTGGACCTGTTCGCCGTGCCCGTCGACAAACCGGGCACCTCCCTGCACGAACCCACCCGCGTGCTCGGCGACTTCCTCGCGCAGATCATGAACGACACACGCCTGCGACGGGACTTTAGGATCGTCGGCCCCGACGAGACCGCCTCCAACCGGCTCCAGGCCGTCTTCGGCGCCAGCGGCAAAGCCTGGCAGGGCGACCTGCTGCCCGTCGACGAACACCTCGACCGGCACGGACGCGTCCTGGAGATCCTCTCCGAACACCTCTGCCAGGGCTGGCTGGAGGGATATCTCCTGACCGGGCGGCACGGGCTGTTCTCCTGCTACGAGGCGTTCGTACACATCGTCGACTCCATGGTCAACCAGCACATCAAGTGGCTGCGTACGTCACGGGAGTTGCCGTGGCGGGCGCCCATCGCGTCCCTCAACTACCTGCTGACGTCTCATGTGTGGCGCCAGGACCACAACGGCTTCTCCCACCAGGACCCCGGCTTCGTCGACCACGTCCTCAACAAGAGCCCCGAGGTCGTCCGCGTCCACCTCCCGCCCGACGCCAACACCCTGCTCTGCGTGGCCGATCACGCCCTGCGCAGCCGCGACCACGTCAACGTGATCGTCGCCGGCAAACAGCCCTGCTTCGACTGGCTGCCCATGGACCAGGCCCGCACCCACTGCGCACGCGGCGCCGGCATCTGGGACTGGGCCGGCACCGAGAACGGCGGCGAACCCGACGTCGTCCTCGCCTGCGCCGGCGACGTCCCCACCCAAGAAGTCCTGGCCGCCGCCCAACTCCTCCGCCGCCACCTGCCCTCCCTCACCGTGCGGGTCGTCAACGTCGTCGACATGACCCGCCTCCTCCCCCGCGAGGAACACCCGCACGGGATGAGCGACTTCGAGTACGACGGCCTGTTCACCCCCGACAAACCCGTGATCTTCGCCTACCACGGCTACCCCTGGCTCATCCACCGCCTCACCTACCGCCGCACCGGCCACAAGAACCTCCACGTACGCGGCTACAAGGAATCCGGCACCACAACCACCCCCTTCGACATGGTCGTCCGCAACGACCTCGACCGCTACCGCCTCGTCATGGACGTCATCGACCGCGTCCCCGGCCTCCCGGTCCACGCGGCATCCGTCCGCCAGACCATGACCGACGCCCGCACCCGCCACCACGCATGGATCCGCGAACACGGCACCGACCTACCCGAGATCGCCGACTGGACCTGGGACGCCTGAACACCCTCACGGTCAGTCCGTGATCACAGGGCTTCGGCGGATCCACTCGGTGCCGTGTGCCGCCCGGTGCAGGAAGGCGGCCACGTCCGCGCGGCTGATGGTCGGGTTGCCCTTCATCGGGAGGTGGTCGCCCGCGCTGTACGTGCCCTGGGCGGGGCCGTGGGTCAGGCGGGTCGGGTAGACCACGGTCCAGTCGAGGGCGCTGGAGCGGATGTACTCGTCGGCGATCTTCTTGTCGGCGTAGATCGAGCGGAGCAGTGTCCGGTAGATCGCCTTCTGGGTGCTGCTCGACTCGGCGAAGGTGGCGCCGACGCCGAAGGAGGACAGCCACACCAGGCGGCGGACGTCCGCTTCCTCGGCCGCGCCGGTCAGGGCCGTCGAGGCGCGTGTGAAGAGGCCGTCCGCGCGGATGGAGTTGCCCCTGCCGAGCGCGGAGACGATCGCGTCGTGGCCGCCTGCCGCGCCAGCGATGTCGCGGCGTGAGGTGGCGTCTCCGGTGGCCACGGTGACCTGGTCGGCCATGTCGCCGAGGGCCGCCGGGTTGCGCACGAAGGCGGTGACCGAGTCGCCGGAGCGCAGGGCCAGGTCGATGACGTGGCGGCCCGTGGGGCCGGTCGCGCCGAGGACGAGGAGCTTCATGGGAGGGCCTTCCGTGGGGGTGTGGGGGCGGGGACGGGCATGCGTCTGTCGCGCCGGTGACCGCCGAACGTAAGCGGACAGCTGTCCACTACGAGAAAGCTAGCGGACAGCTGTCCGGTTATCAAGGGTGGCCGGGCGGGGGCTTCGGAGAGACCGGCACGCAAGGGGCGCGGCGGACAGGGCACGCCCACCGGACGACAGCGGCGGGGGGGGGGGGGGGGGGGGGGGGGGGGGCGCGCCCCCCCCCCCCCCCCCCCCCCCCCCCCCCCCCCCCCCCCCCCCCCCGGCCGTGTCACCGCGTCGATTATAGTTGGCTGCCGGCCAGTCAACGCAGGAGTTACAGGATGTCCCCGCGCAGC